>NZ_BAAHXI010000094.1:0-9537 GCF_054656955.1 Deferrisoma palaeochoriense | reverse complement strand
CTCCTCGTTCCGGGGGCAGTTCGGGGGCCAGCCGCCGTACCACATCTTCAACCTGCCCACGTTCATCCGGGCGGCGGCCGGGATCGAGCTAACGCCCCACGAACTGTGGAACCTGGGGCGGCGGAACCGCAACCTGGTGCGGGCGATCAATGTGCGCCGGGGGCTGCGGCGCAAGGACGAGCGGCCCCCCGAGGACCACTGGCAGATCCGGGACCCGGAGAAGGAGCAGAAGGTCCTGAGCGACTACTACACGTTCAAGGGCTGGACCCAGGACGGGATCCCGACGATCGGCACCCTGGAGAAGCTGGGCCTGGCGGACGTGGCCGAGGACCTGGTGCGGCGGGGGATCCTGTCGGAGAACGACCGAGAGCCGGTGTTCCAGGACATCACGGTCTGACCCGGGGCCGGGTTCTGCCCCGCGTGTCCCGCTCCCGCGGCGCCGGGAGCCTTGGAACCACGAGGGAGGTCTCATAACAAGACGTCCGGGGGCAGAGAAGGCGTTGGGCCTTCCGGTCTTCTCGCCTCCTAACTTCGCAGCCTCACTCGGAGTCGGCCATGAAGGAAAAACGAATCATCAAGACGATCAGGGTGAACCCGGACAAATGCATCGGGTGCCGGGCCTGTGAGCTGGCATGCTCCGCGTTCCACGCCAAGCCCCGGTATTCCAGCGGCAACCCGGCCCGGTCGCGGATCCGGGTGGTGTTCGACGAGATCAACGACATCTACTTCCCCATTCGGTCCGTGGTCTACACCCCGGCCGAGTGCGCCGGGCGCCACGCCTACGAACTCCAGGGCAAGCAGTACCCGGAGTGCGCGTTCTGCGGGAACATCTGCCCGTCGCGCGACTACTTCTACGAGCCGGACTCACGACTGCCCCTGAAATGCGACATGTGCGAAACCACCCCTCCCCTGGACGAGCCCGTGTGCGTGGCGGTGTGCCGGGTGGACGCGCTCGTATACGAGGAGCGCGAGGAGGAGGTGGAGGTGCCCGAAACCGTCCCCGACGAACTCGAGGTGGGGGTTGAGGCGCTGGCCAGCGAATACGGGATCGACAAACTCCTCGACGCCGTGGCCCGGCTCACCCAGAAGGGCGACTAGTGGTCCGTCTCTCAAAAAATATGCACTTGCGGTGGCGGGGCTGGGGGTTTCGACGAAGCGTGACGGCCGAGCAGATTGGGTCGCCCGGCGCAAGGGGAGCGGCCGCGGCGCGTGCCCTCACGCGCCGCAGCGGACCGCGCCGAGGCGACCCCTGCGAGGCCGTACAGCGAAGGAGGGGCCCCCAGCCCCACCTCGTGGGAAAACCATGGGATTTCGGGAACGCGTCACTAGGCGACCCGCCGGCCACTGAAGGCGGGCCACCACGCCGCGACCGAAGGACGGGATCATGGAAAACGTAGCTGATTACAAGGAAATTCGCGATCTCATCCGCTCCGAAGGGGGCGAGCCGTTCCAGTACTGCTTCCAGTGCGGCCTGTGCGACGTGGTGTGCCCCTGGAATCAGGTGCGCCGATTCAGCATGCGAAAGATCGTGCGCCAGGCCGCGTTCGGGATGACCGAGATCGAAAACGAGGAGATCTGGCGGTGCACCACCTGTGGCCGCTGTCCCCAGCGCTGCCCGCGGGACGTCCGTCAGATCGACTCCGGGGTGGTGCTGCGCAAGATCGCCACAGAGTACGGGGTATTTCCGGCCAATGTGCGGCCGGTGCGGGGCGTCAGCGGCAACCTGAGCACCACCGGGAACCCCTTCGGCGAAGCGCGGGAGGAACGCGGGGCCTGGGCCAAAGAGGCGGGGGTGCCCCTGTTCGAGGAGGGCATGGAAGTCCTCTACTTCACCGGATGCTACTACTCGTACGACAAGCGGCTTCGGCGGGTGGCCGCGGCCACGGCGAAACTCCTCCAGCGGGCCGGGGTGTCGTTCGGCATCCTGGGGGAGGCCGAGAGCTGCTGTGGCGAGAGTATTCGTAAGGCGGGCGACGAAGAGGTGTTCCGGAAACTTGCCCGCGAAAACATCAAGGCGTTCATCGACCGGGGGGTGAGGCGCGTCGTCGTGAACTCGCCCCACTGTTACCACACCTTCAAGAACGAATACCCCGAGTTCATGGTGCGGTTCGAGGTGGTGCACATCAGCGAGTTCCTGCTGGACCTGGTCCGCCAGGGGCGGCTCGAGATCCCCGGCCGGTACGGCCGCCGGGTCACCTACCACGACCCGTGC
Source organism: Deferrisoma palaeochoriense (assembly GCF_054656955.1). Classification (NCBI taxonomy): domain Bacteria; kingdom Pseudomonadati; phylum Thermodesulfobacteriota; class Deferrisomatia; order Deferrisomatales; family Deferrisomataceae; genus Deferrisoma; species Deferrisoma palaeochoriense. The sequence goes on along the minus strand of NZ_BAAHXI010000094.1, from coordinate 7,325 downwards.
TACCTGGGCCGGCACAACGGGGTGTACGACGCGCCGCGGGAGCTTCTGGCCGAGGTGGCCGGCGCCGAACTCGTGGAGATGGCCGAGAACCGGGTCGACAGCCTGTGCTGCGGGGGGGGCGGCGCCCGGATCTGGATGGACACGCCGAAGGCGGAGCGGTTCTCCGAGCTCCGGGTGCGCCAGGCCCTGGACGTGGGGGCCGAGGTGCTCGTTACCGCCTGCCCCTACTGCATCGCCAACTTCGAGGACAGCCGCCTGGGGCTCGGCGAGGACGCCACCCTGGAGGTGAAGGACGTGGTGGAGATTTTGGCCGAATCTCTGTGATCCCTTTCCGCCCGACCACCCAACGGCGCTTCGGTACCCGGGCGGGAACGGCACGGGAGAAATCCGCCGTTTCCCCCTACGGTGGGGTTTTGGCAGCAGATCCGAGGGTTGCAGATCGTCGGTAAACACGCGAACGGAGGATCCCCCATGCAGTTCAAGCCCAAGCTGATCGGTTTCGTCTGCAACTGGTGAGCGTACGGGTCTGCGGACCTGGCGGGCGTGTCCCGTCTCCAATACGCCACCGATATCAAGCTCATCCGGGTCATGTGCTCGGGCCGGGTGGACATGTCGTTCGTGCTACGGGCGTTCCGAAACGGCGCGGACGGCGTGTTCATCGGCGGGTGCTACCTGGGCGAGTGCCATTACATTACCCACGGCAACTTCTACGCCCTGAACATGGTGGAGCTCACCAAGGGGGTGCTCGAACACGTGGGGGTGAACCCCGCCCGGGTGCGGTTCGAGGAACTCTCATCGGGCGAGGGCACCCGGTTCGCCGAACTCATGAACCAGTTCAGCCGGGAGATCCGCGCCCTGGGCCCCCTGGGCGAGGGCGAGGGGCTCGACCCGGCCGAGGTGAAGGAGCAAATCGGCCGACTGGACAAGCTCGTCCCGTACCTCAAGCTCGCGGCCCGGGACAAACTCACCCAGAAAATCAAAGACAAAGCGGCCGTGGAGCGGCTCTTCCCCCGGGACGAGGTGGAGCGACTCTTGGCCGAGGTCCCCAGCTACTACATCAACCCCGAGAAGTGCCGGGCCTGCATGACCTGCGCCCGGCGCTGCCCGGTGGACGCCATCGCGGGCGGGAAGGGCCTGGTGCACGTGATCGACCAGGAGGTGTGCATCAAGTGCGGCACCTGCCTCGAGGCCTGCCCGCCCCGGTTCGGGGCCGTGGAGAAGGTGGTGGGCGGCCCGCCGCCCCCCGACCTTCCCTCCGAGCCCATCCCGATCCAGGCCAAGGAGAAGGCCACCGCATGATCCCGGCCCGCGGACGGAGCCCTGGGCTCCCCGCGGGCCGTTTCGCCGGACGACCGATCGTTCACCCGGCACCCCGTGGTGCCCCCGAAGGGAGGAAGAGACCATGCGAAAGCTGAGCGACATCGTGTTCGTGAGCGCCGTGCGGACCCCCATGGGCCGGTTCGGCGGCACCCTGAAGGACATGAAGGTGTACGACCTGGCCTCGTTTCCGATCCGGGAGGCGCTCCGGCGGGCCAACGTGTCGGGCGACGAGGTGGACGACGCCATCATCGGGTCGTGCCGCCAGGCCGGAAACCACGTGAACCCGGCCCGCACGGCGGCCCTCAAGGGCGGGGTGGGCCAGCACGTACCGGGGGTCACCATCAACAAGGCGTGCCCCGCCGGCATGAAGGCGGTGAGCCTCGCCACCCAGCTCATCCAGGTGGGCCAGGCCGACGTCGTGCTCTGCGGCGGCATGGAGAGCATGTCCACGATCCCCCACCTCATCAAGGGTTACCGGTGGAAAGGGTTCCGGATGGGGCCGGTGACCATCGAGGACGGCTGGACCGACTCCCACGACCCCATCGCCGACCTCTCCATGGGGCTCACGGCGGAGAACCTGGTGGAGAAGTACGGCATCAGCCGCCGGGAGATGGACGAGTTCGCGGCCGACAGCCACCGGAAGGCCGCCGAGGCCCAGAAGAACGGATGGTTCGACGAGGAGATCGTCCCCGTCACGGTGCCGGGGGACCGCAAGAACCCGGACATCGTGTTCGACAAGGACGAGTCCATCCGCTACGAGGTCAGCGTGGAGCAGATGGCCAAGCTCCCGCCGGCCTTCAAGAAGGACGGTTCGGTCACGGCCGGCAACTCCTGCGGCCTCACCGACGGGGCCGCGTTCCTGGTGGCCATGACCCGGGAGAAGGCCCAGGAGAAGGGCCTCCAGCCCCTCTTCTCCGTGGTGGAGTACACCCAGACCGCGGTGGACGGCCGGTACATGGGCGAGGGGCCGGGCGTCGCCATCCCCCGGGCCCTGGAGCGGGCCGGCATGACCCTGGACGACATGGACCTCATCGAGGTGAACGAGGCCTTCGCCGCCCAGGTGATCGCCAACGAGCGTATGCTCAACTGGGACCGGTCAAAACTCAACGTGCACGGCGGAGCCATCGCCCTGGGCCACCCCACCGGCTGCTCGGGGGCCCGGATCCTGGTGACGCTTTACTACGCGCTCAAGCGCCTCGACAAGGAGCTCGGCGTGGCCGGCATCTGCGGCGGCGGGGGCTCCACGATGGCCATGATCATTCGTCGGGAATCGTAATTCTGAGGGGAAAGGAGGACGCTGCGATGGTGGACCTGACCGGAAAGGTGGCGATCGTCACCGGCGGCACCCGGGGCATCGGGGCCGAGATCGTGCGCCAACTGGGGCGCTGCGGGGCCGACGTGGCCCTGAACTACCGAAAGAGCGCCGAAGAGGCGGAAAAGATGGTCCGGGAGCTCGAGGCCATGGGCCGACGCGGGCTCGCCGTGCAGGCCGACGTGGCCAGCTTCGCCGACGCCCAGGCCATGGTGGACAAGGTGGTGGCCGAGCTCGGCGGGCTTCACATCCTGGTCACCAACGCCGGCATGAACTGGGACGGGGTGCTCTGGAAGATGACCGAGGAGCAGTTCGACCGGGTGATCGAGGTGGACCTCAAGGGCACCTGGAACTACCTGCGGGCCGCGGCCCCGATCTTCCGGGAGCAGCAGTACGGCCGGTTCATCTCAATCACCTCGATCAACGGCCTCCGGGGCAAGTTCGGCCAGACCAACTACTCGGCGGCCAAGGCCGGGGTGATCGGCCTCACCAAGGCTGCGGCCAAGGACCTCGGGAAATACGGCGTGACCTGCAACTCGGTGGCCCCCGGGTTCATCCTGACCGAGATGGGCGAGAGCATGCCCCCCGAGTTCCGGGAGGCCGCGATCAACGAGTCCGCGGTGAAGCGGGCCGGAAAGCCCGAGGACGTGGCCTGGCTCGTGGCGTTCCTCGCCTCGGAATGCGGCCGCCACATCACCGGCGAAGTGATCAAGGTGGACGGGGGACAGTACATTTAGGCTGGAACGCTGGGAGGCTGGGAGGCTGGAAAGCAAAGGCCTTCGCGGCGCTTCGCCGCCAGCCCCTGCACGGGAGGAAGACCATGAGTGACTACAAGTTCATCAAGACCTGGGACGCCGACGGGGCCGCGTGGGTCTCGATCAATCGGCCTCCGTACAACGTGCTCGATATCCCCACCATGGAGGAGCTCAACGACGCCCTGGCGAAGGTGAAGGCCCGGGAGCTCGAGGTGCGGGCCCTCGTGGTCACGGCCGAGGGGGACAAGGCGTTCTCCGCCGGGGTGGACGTGGCCGACCACACCCCCGACAAGGTGGAGCGCATGATCGAGGTGTTCCACGAGATCTTCCACCACCTCGACGCCCTCGAGATCCCGACGGTGGCGGCCGTGAAGGGCGCCGCCCTGGGGGGCGGATGCGAGCTTGCGATTTTCTGCGACATGATCGTGGCGGCCGAGAACCTCAAGATCGGCCAGCCCGAGGTGAAGGTGGGGGTGTTCCCGCCCCTCGCGGCCGTGGTGCTGCCCCGGCTCATCCCCGAAAAACGCGCCTTCGAGCTCATCGTGGGCGGCGAGACCATCCGGGCCCAGGAGGCCCTCGCGCTGGGGCTCGTGAACAAGGTGGTGCCTTTGGAGTCGTTCGACGAGGAGTTCGGGAAGTTCCTGCGGGTGTTCACGACGCTCTCGGGGCCCGTGCTCCGGGCCACCAAGAAGGCGATCCGTACGGCCAAGGGGCTTCCGTTCGCCGACGCGCTCTCCAAGGTGGAGCACGTCTACCTCCACGACCTCATGACCACCGAGGACGCGAAGGAGGGGCTCCAGGCGTTCCTGGAGAAGCGCCGGCCCGAGTGGAAGCACCGGTAACCGCTTCCCTGGGGATCTCCCGGTCCGGCCATGGTCATCGATTTCCACGTGCACTTGGCGGCCCGGGAGCACCTGGAGCCGCCCGCCCGGGCGTTCTGCGACAGCTTCTGGGGCGAGCGGGGCGACTGGGACGCCCTGCTCGCACCGGAGCGGTTCGACCGGTACCTGGCCGCCGAGGGCGTGGACTACGCCGTGGGACTGCCGGAGGTGAGCCCCGGGGTCACCGGGGTCACCACCAACGAGTACGTGCTCGAGCGGTTCGGCGGGTGCCGCCGGCTGATCCTGTTCGCCAACGTGAACCCCTGGGTGACCCGGCGGCTCGACCGGGAGGTCCGCCGGCTGGCGGACCTCGGGTTCCGGGGGCTCAAGCTCTACCCGACGTACCAGCACTTCTACCCCAACGCCCGGGAGCTCTACCCGCTCTACGGCGCGTGCCAGGAGCTCGGCTGGCCCGTGATGGTCCACACCGGCTCCAGCGTGTTCCGGGGCGCCAAGCTGAAATACGGCGACCCCCTGCATCTGGACGAGGTGGCCGTGGATTTCCCGGAGCTCACGCTCCTCATGGTCCACGGGGGCCGCGGGTTCTGGTACGACCGGGCCGAGTTCCTGGCGGGGCTCCACCCGAACCTCTACCTGGAGATCTCGGGGCTCCCGCCCCAGAAGCTCCTCAGCTACTTCCCGGGGCTCGAACGGATCCACCGCAAGGTGGTGTTCGGCTCCGACTGGCCGGGAAATCCCGGCATCCGTGCCAACGTGGAGGCGATCCGGCAACTGCCCCTTTCGGAGGCGGCCAAAGAGGCGATCCTGGGCGGGAACGCCGCCCGGATCCTCGGATTGGAGGAGACCCCGTGACCCCGGCCCTGGTGGTGGTGGACATGCTGGTGGACAACCTGAAGTCCGGGGAGCACACCGCCATCGAGCGGGAGGGCATGGCGATCGTGCCCGCCATCCGGCGGGCCGCAGCGGCGGTCCGGCGGCGGGGGTTCCCGGTGATCTACGCCAACGACTCGTTCCTGCCCGGCGATTTCCTGTTCGGGGGCCGGATGAAGCCCCACGCGATCCGGGGCACCCCGGGGGCCGAGGTGGTGCCCGAGCTGGAGCCGGCGCCGGGGGACATCCACCTTCCGAAGCGCCGGTTCAGCGCCTTCTACAAGACCGACCTGGACCAAACCCTGCGGCTCCTCGGGGTGAACACCGTGGCCGTGGCCGGGATCACGACCCCCTATTGCGTGCTCGCCACGGCGCTCGACGCCCTGGCCCACGACTTTCGGGCCGTGATCCTCGAGGACGCCACGGCCGCCCACAAACCCGAGGTCCACGAGGCCTGTCTTTCGCTCTACCGCAAGAGCCCCCTGTGGCCCCTGTTCCGGGTGGAAACCGTGGAGGCGTTCCTCCGCCACCTGGGGGGCGGGGGGGATGCGCCGTCCGGTTCGTGAACCCCATTCCTTGAAGGAGGAGAGCCATGAGCGTTCCCGACAAGATCCTGGCCTGGCAGATGACCAAGCCCTCGGACCCCAAGACCGGGGAACCCGGCGTGCTGGAGAGGGTGGAGCTCCCGGTGCCCGAACTGGGCGAGGGGGAGGTGCTGGTGGAGGTGGCCGGCTGCGGGGTGTGCCACACCGACCTCTCGTACTTCTACCTGGGCGTGCCCACCGTGAACCCGCCGCCCCTCGTGCTAGGCCACGAGATCGCCGGCACGGTGGTGGCCGGGCCCTCGGACTGGGTGGGCAAGGAGGTCCTGATCCCCGCGGTCATGCCCTGCGGCGAGTGCGACATCTGCAAGAGCGGCCGGGAAAACCGGTGCCTGGCCCAGAAGATGCCCGGCAACAGCCTGGGCATCTACGGCGGGTACGCGAGCCACATCCCCGTTCCCTACCGGGACCTGTGCGTGATCGACAAACGGGACAAGCCGCTTTCGCACTACTCGGTGATCGCCGACGCCGTGACCACCCCTTACCAGGCCGCGGTGCGGGGCGACCTCAAGCCCGGCGACCGGGTCATCGTGATCGGGTGCGGCGGGGGCGTGGGCATCTACATGACCCAGATGGCCAAGGCCTTCGGCGCCGCGTTCGTGATCGGGGTGGACATCGACGACGCGAAGCTCGAGAAGGCCCGCCAGTACGGGGCCGACGCCACCATCAACCCCCGGGACAAGGGCCCCAAGGACGTGGCGGCCGAGTTTAAGCAGATCGCCAAACAAAACGGCCTGCCCCACAACTGGGGCTGGAAGATCTTCGAGGTCTCCGGCACGAAGCCGGGCCAAGAACTGGGGCTTTCGCTCCTTTCGTTCGTGGGCAGGATGGTGGTGGTGGGCTACACCCCGGCCAAGGTGGAGTACATGCTCTCGCGGCTCATGGCCTTCGACGCCGAGATCGTGGGCACCTGGGGCTGCCCGCCCAAGCATTATCCGAGCGTGCTCAAGCTGGTGCAGGAGGGCAAGATCCAGGTGGAGCCGTTCATCGAGACCCGGCCCATGAGCCAGATCCAAGAGGTGTTCGAGGCCGCCCACCACGGCAAGCTGGAAAAACGGGTGATCTTGGAGCCGGATTTTTAGGCTGGAAGGCTAGGAAGCGGGGAACACCGGGAACCCTCTAGGTGCGCCCGGCACCTCGCCTCCCGACCGCAGACTGTAGACCGTAGACCGTAGACCGCATCAAAAGGAGGAACCGTATGAGTCTCGACTGGCTGCCCCGCGACAACGAACTCAAGGACCACCGGCTGTTCAAGGGCGAGTACTGGGGCACCGAGCCCCCCTGCACCGTCTACGAGAAAAAGCCCCTCGTCGATCCCGACGGCAACGTGGTGCCCGACCTCTATGTGGCCTGGATCACCCTGAACAACCCCAAGCAGTACAACTCCTACACCACCGAGATGGTCAAGGGCGTGATCGCCGGGTTCAAGGCCGCCTCGGGCGACCGCTCGGTCGTGGCCGTGGTGTTCACCGGCGCCGGCGACAAGGCCTTCTGCACCGGCGGCAACACCGTGGAGTACTCCCAGTACTACTCCCGCCGGCCCAACGAGTACGGCGAGTACATGGATCTCTTTAACCTCATGGTGGACTCCATCCTCGACTGCAAGAAGCCCGTGATCTGCCGG
>NZ_BAAHXI010000093.1:0-9548 GCF_054656955.1 Deferrisoma palaeochoriense | reverse complement strand
TTCTGCTCCGAAGGCGCACCGGTAGCAGTAGGCGTAGGGGATCCGGTAAACCTCGGGCGCGAAGGGGCCGAAGCCCTTCTTGTAGGGGACGATCTTGCTGGTGAGGCTCATGCCCAGGAGCGTGCGGCCGTGGAACGCATTCTCGAAGCAGATGACCGCCGGCCGGCCCGTGAACGCCCGGGCCACCTTCACGGCGTTCTCCACGGCCTCGGCGCCGCTGTTACAGAAAAAGGTCTTCTTGGCGTGGGTGCCCGGGGTCCGGCGGTTGAGTTCCTCGGCCAGGCGAACATAGGGCTCGTAGGGCATCACGTGGAAGCAGGTGTGGACGAACCTCTCCATCTGGGCTCGCACGGCCTCGAGCACGACCGGGTGCCCGTGGGCGGTTCCCACGACCCCGATTCCCCCCGCAAAGTCGATGTACTCGTTGCCGTCGGCGTCCGTGACGCGGGCCCCCCGGGCGCGGACGGCGAAGCGGTCGGTTACATTAAACGGGCCTTGGGGAACGGCGTTTTTTCTGCGTTCCATGAGGTCCTGGTTCGTCTGGGGCATCGAAACCTCCTTGGATCTTGGGCGGACGGGAGCTTGACGCCTCGCGATAGCAAGGGGCGTGCCGACCGGTTGGTCGTGCCGAAAGTGAAGAAGAAACAGGGTATTGAAAAGGCGAACCCCCTGGGAGGGAGTGTTGTGATGCGTTTGTGTATCGGATCGCGCGGGGTGGGCGGGCTTAAAAGAAGCAGACGTGAATCAACTGGCCGCGCTATGTGTCAGCGGCCTCATATATCGCGAAGGAGTAAAGATACATAAATGCATCAGCCCGGAAGGGAACCGGGCGCGGGGATGCCGTGACGTCGGAGCTTTCGGACCACCGTGGGTTGGCTGATCCCCAATCGGGCCGCCATCTCCCGGGTGTTGCGGCACTCGGCCGCGGCTTGGAGCAGGGCGTCCCGCTCCGCGGCCGCCACCTGCTCGGCGAGCGTCCGCGGCCGCTCGGACGGGGGAGGGGGGGAGCCTGAGCCCCGCACCAGGTAGCCGTCGATCGTTTCCTCCTCGCACATCACCACCGCGTTTTTGATCATCCCCTCGAGCTCCCGGACGTTTCCCGGAAACGGATATTCCCCCAACCACCGCAACGCTCTGGCCCCCAGCCGCTTCCGCACCCCGAACTGCACCCCGTACCGATCCAGGAAGTGCAGGGCTAGGGGCACCACGTCGGCCCTGCGCTCCCGCAGGGGAGGCAGTCGCAGTGTGAACGTGTTCAAACGGTAGAACAGGTCGTGGCGGAACCGCCGTTGCCGGACGAGTTGCCCGAGGTCCTGGTTCGTGGCCGCGATCACCGAGCACCGGGAACGGCGCACCCGGGTACTTCCCAACCGGCGGATCTCGTGATCGTCTAGGTATTTGAGGATCTTCGCCTGGATCGAAAACGGCATATCGCCAATCTCGTCCAGAAACACGGTGCCGCCGTCGGCCACCTCGAGCAGACCCGGTTTGCCCTCGTCGGCCGCTCCCGTGAATGCCCCCTTCTCGTAGCCGAAAAGCTCCGCCTCGAGCAAAGACTCGGGCAGGGCCGCGCAGTTGATCTGAACGAAGGGTTGCCCGGCCCGCGGGCTTTCGCTGTGAATGAACCGTGCGAGCACGCCCTTGCCCGTACCCGACTCCCCTAGGAGCAGGATATTGGTCACATCCTTGCGGGCCAGGCGAAGGGCTACCCGGAGCACCTCCCGCATCTGGGTACTCTCGGCCACGAGGCCCCGCTCCCGGGCCTCCTTGAGGCTCAAGGCCGCCATTTCGTCCCGAAGCCGTTCGTTGGCCCGTCGCACCTCTTCGAGCTGGAGCGCGAGTTCGCTGGTCTCCGTGACGTCCCGGTCGTTCACCACCACGTAATCCAGCGCCCCGTTGGGCCCAAGGACCGGGGTGCCGGTCACGATGAGTTGTCGGCCCGTGCGGCGGGCCGTCTGTATCATGCTCACGCTCGTTCCCTGGGCCAGCACCGCCCGGGTCACGGACACGTCGATCACCCCTTCGGCCAACAGTTCGTCGATGTTTCGGCCCACCACCTCCCGGGCCGTCACCCCGTTGAGGCGTTCGGCCGCCCGGTTAAGGTTCCGGATGACCCCCTCACCGTCGATGATCCAAAGTCCGTCGTGGCTGGCGTCGAAAATTGTCTGCAGTTGGCGGGCGGTGTCGGGCCGATCCACCGGAGCCAGGGCCACCACGGCCCCGGACGGCCCCGCTTCGGCCGGAAGGGGAACAGCCACACCCGACCAATCCCCGATCCGCACCGTTTGAGGGGATGAATCCGCCAGCGCCCTCTGAACCGCCGTCACCAGGGCCTCAGGCAAACGGCTGATCCCGCGCGGGCCCTCTCCGGCCGTCTCCCCTCCGTGGCAGGCCACGACCCGAAGACCGGGATCCACCACGAGCACGGCGACCCCAGGGGGGGCAGCGGGAGGCAGTAAGGGTGACGAGCGGGCGGGCATGGATCCTCCGATGTTGGGACTTCCTCCCCAGGGTCGGAAAGGGACCCCCGGGTGTCAAGGCCGAGGGGCCCGGGATCGAAACCCCGAATGGTCCGGGGCCATCAGATTCGATTTTTCAATTTTTCGTGGGATATCTCCGGCCGGTACACTCCGCCCGTAGCCCCAAGAAGGAGGGAGAATCGTGGAACCCAAAGACTACGCGCGGCTTTGGCAGGACCTCGGTCTCAACCTGGAGGCCCACGACGGACTGCTGGCCTTTCTAGGCCAGGCCTACGAGCAGATCTTTCTCGCCCAGCCCAACCGGCCCGAGGCCATGGGCTACTTCGACTTCGTGGTGAGCGAGATCCACGGGCTCCGGGTGAAGGAACTCCACGATCTCCGGGCCCGGGGGGGCAAGGTGGTGGCCACGTTCTGCGTGTACGTGCCCGAGGAGATCGTGGTGGCCACCGGGAGTGCCATGATCGGGCTGTGCGGGGGCGCCGACGTGGGCTCCGACCTGGCCGAGCAGTATCTGCCCCAGGCCACCTGCCCCCTGATCAAGAGCGTGTTCGGGTTCAAGCTGGCCCGGCTGTGCCCCTACATCGAGCTCGCCGACCTCGTGGTGGGGGAGACCACCTGCGACGGCAAGAAGAAGGCCTACGAGGTCCTGCCCTTGGACGCCCCGGTGCACGTGATGGAGCTCCCCCACACGAAGCGGCCCTCGGCCAGGGCTCTGTGGCGGGCCGAGCTCGACCGTTTCGTGGCCCGGATGGAGGAGCTCACGGGGGTGAAGGTCACGGCCGAGAACCTCCGGGGAGGGGTGCGGATCGTGAACGAAAAGCGCCGGGCACTGGGGCGGCTCGCGGCCCTGCGGGCGGCGGACCCGGCCCCGATCTCGGGCCTCGACGCGCTCCTGGTGAACCAGATCTCCTTCTACGACGACCCGGTCCGGTTCACCCAGAAGGTGAACGACCTGTGCGACGAGCTCGAGGATCGGGTGGCCCGGGGGGAGGGCGTCCGGCCGAAGGGCGCCCCCCGGATCCTCGTTTCCGGCTCGCCCATGGCGATCCCCAACTGGAAGGTGCCGGCCCTCATCGAGGCGAAGGGGGCGGTGGTGGTGGGGGAGGAGTCGTGCGTGGGCGCGCGGAACTTCCGGGACCTGGTGGACGAGGGGCCGGCCGACCGGGACGCACTCCTCGACGCCATCGCCGAGCGCCAGCTGCGGATCGAGTGCGCCTGCTTCACCCCCAACGAGGAGCGCACCGACACCGTGGACCGCATGGCCCGAGACCTCCGGGCCGACGGCGTGGTCCACTACAACCTCTCGTTCTGCACCCCCTACGCCGTGGAGGCCCTTCGCCTGGCCCGGGACCTCCCGGCGCGGGGCCACCGGGTGCTGCGGCTCGAGACCGACTACTCCCAAGACACGGGCCAGCTCGCCACCCGCATCGAGGCGTTCCTGGAGATGCTCGGGGTGTGAGCGCAGAGCGGCGGCGGGGTTGCCCGCCAAGCCGCCCCGCCGCCTAGCCGCTAAAACCCCCGTTCCCCGGGCGCCGGGAACCCCTTGTGGAACTCGCCCACGTAGATGGCCCGAGGCCGGAAGATCCGGTTGTTCTGGAGGTACTCGAGCACCCGGGCCGTCCAGCCCGCCACCCGGCTCACGGCAAAGAGCGGGGTGAACATCTCCGGCTCGATCCCGAGGCTCCGGTAGACGAGGCCGGAGTAGAAGTCCACGTTGGGGAAGATCTTTTTCTCGTTTCCGAACCGGTGGAGCACCTCGCGCTCGAGTTCTTGCGCCACCCGGAACAGGGGCTCCACGTGGGGTTTGCCCCGGGCCAGGGCCTCGGCCAGCGGGCCCAGCACCCGGGCCCGGGGGTCGTAGGCCTTGTACACCCGGTGGCCGAACCCCATGATCCGGTCCTTCGCCGCGAGCTTCTCCTCGACCCAGCCCACCACGTCGCCGCGCTCCCGGATCTCCTCCAGCATGTAGATCACCTGCTCGTTGGCCCCGCCGTGCAGCGGCCCCTGGAGGGCCGCCACGCCCGAGCCCACGGCCAGGTAGATGTCGGCCAGCGTCGAGGCCACCACCATGGAGGCGAAGGTGCTGGCGTTCATGCCGTGGTCCGCGTGGAGGATGAGGCACACGTCCATGACCCGTTCCTCGAGCGGGGAGGGCCGCCGGCCGGTCATCATGTAGAGCAGGTTCGCGGCGTGGCTGAGCTCGGGGTCGGGATCCAGGGGCATGAGGCCCTGGTGGACCCGGGAGATGGCCGCCGCCAGCGTCGCCATGCCGGCGATCAGGTGGTAGGCCGACTGGATCGTGCCGGCGTCGTCCATCTGCTGGGCGTCCCGGAGCCGCCGGGCCCGGCTGCGGCGCTTGAACTCGTAGATCGCGTGGGTCTCGCCCCGGGGCTTCGTCTCCATGGGGATGGAGTCCTCGTCCGACCCGATGATGTCCCCCTTGACCGGGTGGCGCTCCCGGGAGTCCGCGTAGGTGAACTCCTGGCGCATCAGGTTCACCCCGAGCCGCAGGGCGGCCATGGGGTGCATGTCCTCGATCGGGAACCCCATGAGCATCCGAAGCGTCTTCGTGACCCACCGGTACTCCGTGAGCCGGCTCCGGAACGCCCGAAACTCCTCGGCCGAGGGCAGTTCCCCGTGGAGCAGCAGGTAGCAGACCTCCTCGAAGTTCGAGTACGCCGCCAAGTCGAAGATGTCGTAGCCCCGGTACACGAGCCACCCCTTGGCCCCGTTCACGTACCCCACCTTGGTCTCGCAGGCGATCGCGCCCTCGAGCCCGGGCCCCACCGTGCAGGTGACCGGCCACTTGACCCGCTTCGTGAGCCCCGGTTCGGGCTCGTTGGAGGTCTCGGCCCGGGCCCGGGCGGCGGCCCGTTCGATGATCTCGGTGATCGTATGGCTGTGGCGGTGGTCCATGCGCAGCTCTCCTTCGGCGGGGCACCGTTCGACAGGCGGACGCCAGGGCGTAGGGGTGCGTCCGCGGCGAGCCCCTCCCGGCCGCGGTGCCACGAAATGACTGATGGGTGGTGCGGGAATACGAAAACGCCCCGGGCGTGAAGCCGGGGCGAAACCTCCGGCAGGCTCGGGGACTCTACCAGCTCGTTCCAAAAAACGCAAGCATCCCAAGTGTTTGATGTCACCAAACCCTCCGGCCGGGGGAGCTTCACGAAATCTTCACGCGCCGTTCAGGCTTTCTTCACACGCGCCCCTGTAGCCTACGTCGGTAGGGAAACCGGAGGCCCCTCCCGAGGCCTCCCTCGCCGGGGTCCCGGGGGTTGCCTCCTGGCCCCCGGGCCCGGCGCCCTTTCTTTGGCCCTCGATCGGGAAAGGAGGTGACTCATGAGGCATGGTGTCGGAACGGCGTTGGCTCTCCTGGTGGCGGTGGCGTTGGGCGGCTGCGGAAGCAGTTCGTCGGGCGGTGGACCGAGCGACCCACCGGAGCCCGCGTTCACCGCGGCCCGTTTCGGGGCGGGTTCGGCGAGCGTCACGAACGAGTTCTTCCCCCTGGAACCCGGAACCACCTGGACGTACACGAACGAAACGGAAGACGGCGTGGAAACGGACGTGGTCGAGGTGCTGGAGGAAACCCGGACGGTGGCCGGTGTGGAGTGCCGGGTGGTGCACGACCGGGTGTTCCTCGACGGCCTCCTGATGGAGGACACCTACGACTGGTACGCCCAGGATGCGGACGGGAACGTCTGGTACCTCGGGGAAGCGGTGACCAACTACGACTACGACGACGAAGGGAACGTCGTGGCCACCGACGACGAGGGGGCCTGGGAGGCCGGCGTGGACGGGGCCGAGCCCGGGATCCTGTTCAAGGCGCAACCCGCGGTGGGCGACTCCTACCGCCAGGAATACCTGGAGGGGGTCGCGGAGGACGTGGCCAAGGTCGAGGCCGTGGATGTGACCGTGGAACTCGACGACGGCACCACCTACACGGGCTGCGTGCAGACCCTCGAGTGGAACCCGCTGGAGGAAAACTCCGACGCCCACAAGTATTACTGCCCCGGCGTGGGGGTGGTGAAAGAGGAAGAGGCCGGCGAACTGGTGGAGCTCCGGGGGGTGTTCCGGCAGGGGGCGGACCGGGTGCCGGACTTCGCCGGGGCGACCTTCACGAGCCCGACGGACGTGGACAACACCTACTTTTCCCTGGTTCCCGGCACGACCTGGACCTACACGGCCGAGACCGAGGACGGGGTGGAGACCACGGTCGTGGAGGTGCTCGACGAAACCCGCACGGTCAACGGGATCTCCTGCCGCGTCGTGCGCGACCGGGTCTATCTGGGAGATGGGCTGCCATTGGGCCCGGAGGACCTCCTCGTGGAGGACACCCACGACTGGTACGCCCAGGACGACGTCGGCAACGTGTGGTACATGGGCGAGGACGTGGTGAACTACGAGTACGACGACGAGGGGAACGTGGTGGGCACGGACAGCGAGGGATCGTGGGAGGCCGGCGTGGACGGTGCCGAGCCCGGGTACCTGATGCTGGCGTCGCCTGCCGCGGGCACCTCGTATTACCAGGAGTACTATGAAGATGAGGCCGAGGACATGGCCTACGTGGTGGCCACGGGGGTGACGGTGAAGCTCGAGGATGGTACGGAGTACGAGGACTGCGTGCAGACCCTGGACTGGAATCCTCTGGAGCCAGATGTGCTGGAGTACAAATGGTATGCCCCTGGCGTGGGGGTGGTGAAGGAAGAAGCCCTCACCGCCGACGAGGTCGTGGAGCTTACCGAGGTTACACCGGCACCGTGACCATTGCCGGCCGTGGGAAACCTGTGGGAGCCTTCCCCCGCGCGTGGGGGAAGGCTCCCGTTCGTGTACGGGGATGGTGAAACACCGCGGAGGTGACCGTGCGACTCCTGATCGTGGAAGACGATGTGGATCTCTCCAACGCGCTGACCCGCGGGTTCCGGGAGGAGGGGTTCGCCGTGGACCAGGCCTTCGACGGGGAGGACGGCCTGTGCCTGGCCCGCATGGGCGAGCACGACCTTGTGGTACTCGACCTCATGCTCCCCGGCATGGACGGCTTCCGGGTGCTTGAAACGTTGCGGGGCGAGGGAAACCGGGTTCCGGTGGTGTTCCTCACCGCCCGCGGTGACGTGGAGGACCGGATCCGGGGGCTTCGCCTCGGCGGGGACGACTACCTGCCCAAGCCGTTTCGGTTCGAGGAGTTGCTCGCGCGGGTCCGCGCCGTGCTCCGGAGAACCCACGGCGTGGAGCAAGACGTGTTGACCTGGGGGCCCCTGCGCCTCGACATGGAGGCCCACCGGGCGTTCTGGGGAGAGCGAGAACTCTCCCTCACCCCGAAGGAGTTCCAGATCCTCCAATCTCTCCTGCTCCAGAAGGGAAGAACCCTGTCCCGCACCCGCCTGAGCCTCCAGGTGTACGATCACGCGTTCGACGCCGAATCCAACGTGCTCGACGCCCACGTGGCCAACCTACGGCGAAAGCTCAAGGCAGCGGGCGGTGAGCGGGTGATCGAGACGGTCAGAGGCGTGGGGTTTCGCATTCCGGAGAAACCGGAATGACCTCGATCCGGGCGCGGGTCCTCGCCCCGCTTCTCCCCCTGACCGCGCTGGCCCTCCTCGTGACCGCGGCCGGCATCCACGCGTCCACCCGGCGGGATCTCCTGGCCTCGTTCGACCGAGGGCTGCTGGCATCGGCGCGGGCCCTGGCGGCCGGGGTCGAAGTGGAGGTCGACGGGACACCGGCCTTCGACCCGGAGGATCTGACCCTTCCGGAACTCTCCACGCCGAGTCCGGACTTCTTTTACGTGATCTTGGGGGAAGACGGACAGGTGGTCGCCCGCTCCCCGCAGGCCCCGGCGGTGGGGCCCCCCGCCGGGAACGATGGGCCGCGGGTGACGGACGGGCCCTCCGGATTTCGCGTGGCGGTCCTGCCGGTGGTCCGGGAACCCGAGCGCGACCCGGAGGACGTGGAGGAGTGGCAAAAGGCGCACCCTGGGGAGCCGCTTCCCAAACCGAAGCCCCAAACCCTTTGGGTGGCGGTGGGGCGGGCCACGAAACCGGTGGAGCAGGCCCTTTCCCGGCTCCGGCGGCGTCTTTTCGTCGGGTTCGGCGGCCTGTTCGTCGCCCTGGTGCTCCTGCCGGTCTGGATCGTCTCCCGGGCCCTCCGACCGCTGAAGGCGTTGTCCCGCCGGGCGGACGAGATCGGGCCCGAGGACCCTTCGGCGCGCCTGCCCGAGGAGGCGGTGGTCCAGGAGATCCGCGGCCTGGTCCGGGCCCTGAACCGCGCCCTGGAGCGCCTTGGGGCGGCCTACGAGCGACAGAAGCGGTTCTCCGCGGACGCCGCCCACGAACTGCGCTCCCCCCTGGCCGCGGTGCAGACCGAGTGCGAGGTGGCGCTGCGCCGGCCCCGCCCACCGGAGGAACTGCAGGCGGCGCTGGAGCGGGTGCTGTGCCGGGTGCGGAAACTCGCCACCATGGTTGAGGACCTGCTGAGCTTGTCCCGGCTGCAGAACGGGGTCCTTCCGGGGGATCGGGGCGAGGTCGATCTGGCGTTCGTGGCCTCGGAGGCCGCGGCCCTTCACCGGGGGGCGGCGCAGGCCAAGAATGTGACCCTCGAGGTCCGGACCGAGGGCCCGGTGTGGGTCCGGGGGGACCCGGGGCTCCTGGAGGAGGCCGTGTCGAACCTGGTGGACAACGCGGTACGGTACACGCCGAACGGCGGGCGGGTGCGGGTCGAGGTGTACGGCGGTCCGGACCCTTCCGTGGCGGTCTCCGACACGGGCCCGGGCATCCCCCCCGAGCACCGGGAAAAGATCTTCGAGCGCTTCTACCGGGTGGACCCCTCGCGGTCCCGGACCGACGGGGGCTCCGGGCTGGGCCTCGCCATCGTCCGAGAGATCGCCCGGATCCACGGGGCCGACGTGCGGGTGGAGAGCCGGGAGGGCGAGGGTTCGGTGTTTCGCCTGTCGTTCCAGACGGGAGAGGACGCCCCCCCGGGCGCCCGTTACTAATACCTTCAAAAGTATTGCCGGGGGCGGGTGGGGGACTGGCTCCGGTCGGGCGCGAGTGCGGCACCCGATCGCCGCGCCTT
>NZ_BAAHXI010000092.1:0-9783 GCF_054656955.1 Deferrisoma palaeochoriense | reverse complement strand
GCCTCTCCTTCGGGCCGGTTCTCTCCGGCCCAGCAGTGGGGGTCGGGGGCGTCGAACGAGCCCGTGACGGCGAAGGCCCGGGCCGTGCAGCCGCCCAGGCACTCGCCGTACACGCCGCAGGTGCGGCATTTGCCCTGGGGGGTCTTCTCGCGCATCCTCTGGAGCACCGGCGAGGTGCGCCAGAGCTCGTCCAGGGGGGTTTCGAGGAGGTTTCCGGCCGAGACCGGGATGAACCCGCAGGGGGTCACCTCGCCGTCGGGCTCCAGGTGGAGCGACAGCTTCCCGCAGGTGCTCCCCTTCACCGCCCCGGGTTCGGCCTCGCCCAGGAGGGCCAGGATCGGGTCGTCAAAAGCGAGCTTGGCGGGGGCCTCGGCCCGCCAGGCCAGGGCGTCCTCGTAGAACCGCCGCCACTCGTCGGGGGAAAGGTCGAGCTCGGCCCGGTTCTCGGCCCCCCGGCCCGAGCATTTGAAGTTGTGGAGGTACACCGTGCCGACCCCCCGCGCGGCCGCGAGTTCCACGATCCGGCGGTAGGAACCCACGTTGTCCCGGTGGATCACGGCCGAAACGGTGGAGGCGACCCCGGCCTCCCGCAAGCACTCCAGGGCGGCCAGGGCCCGGTCGAAGCTCCCGGGACGGCTTCGGAACGCGTCGTGGACCTCGGCCGTGGCGCCGTCGAGGCTCACCCCCACCGAGGCGAACCCGGCCTCCCGGATGCGGGCCGCGGCGTCGGCGTCGAGAAGCCACCCGTTCGTGTTCATGCTGACCCGGAGGCCCCGGTCGGCCGCGGCCCGGGCCACGGTCCAGAGGTGGGGGTAGAGCAGGGGCTCCCCGCCCCCGAAGTTCACGAACAGCACCCGGCACCGGGCGAGCTCGTCCACGAGGGCGAGCACCTTCTCCAGGGGGAGTTCCGGCCGGTGGAGCCCCCGGGAGTAGCAGTGCCGGCACGAGAAGTTGCAGGCGTAGGAGAGGGTCCAGTTGACGGTGAGCGGTGCGGTGAGTTCCACGGGTCAGGCGTCCTCGGCCACCAGCCAGCCCCGCGCGAGGCAATCGGCCACGAAGGCCTCCACGTCGGCCCGGATCTCCTCGGCCGGGGCGTCGTAGCGCCGGGCGAGTTCGGCGGCGATGGCCGCCTCGTCTCGGGTGCCGTCCGCGAGGAGCCAGATCTCCCCGGCCAGGAGGTTGAGCTGGTGCATCTGGCCGCCGTCGATGAGGAGCACCCAGCCCTCGTCCCCGGCCGGCTCGCCCTTTTCGAGGGCGGCCACGATCCGGTCGCGGGCGGCGGGTTCGTCGCGCCAGGCGAGGCGCGGGTTTCGTCGGAGGATCGGCACGGCTATTTTTTCTTCTCCGGCGTGCCCCAGGGCACGGTGAGTTGGGGCTCCACGGTCACCCGGCCCACCCCCTCGGAGTCGGCACCGTCGAAGATCCGCTCGGCGAGCTTGCCCTCGGCGGCGGCCTTCCACCAGTTCTGGGCCGCATCCACGTCGTCGGCCTGCCCCTCGCCGAGCTTGAGATCGTACTCCCGGTTGTCGAAGTTGTTTCGCCGGAGCACCGCGGCTTTCACGCCCTGGCGGAAGAAGATGCCGGTGACGTTCCCCACGAAGACGCTCTCCTCGATCACGGGCGAGCCGTTGAGGCACCGCACCCCGATCCGGTTGTCCTCGAACCGGCACCGCCGGATCACGACCCGGCCGCCCTGGAAGCGGGCCCCGCCGTAGTTCGCCCGGAACACGCAGTCCTCGAAATCCACCGGCGTCTCGTGGCTGTGCACGGCCCAGGGCCCGCGCTCGAAGGTCACGTGGCGGAAGTGGGCCTCCTTGGCCCCCTCCAGCGCGATCATGTCCTCGAACTCGTTGTTCCGAAGGCCCACCGAGGTCAACACGATGGGCGCCTCGGGGGTGCCGAGGGCCACGAGGCTCCCCAGCACCCGGATCCAGGGCTCGGGATCTTTCCCCTCCTCCACCGGGGGCATGTCGAAGAACACCCGGGTGCCGGGCTGGAGGGTCAGGGTGGCCGTCTTGGTCACGATCACCGGCCGGATGAGCCGGATCTCCCCTTGCCAGGTGGTGGGGGCGTAGAGGATGTGCTCGGTCTCGGTGCGGGCCGTCTGGGGCACGGAGATCCGTTTGGGCTGGGGCAGCGAGATGCACCCCGCAAGCCCCGCCAACGCCACCGCCGCCGCCCAGCATCGTATCCGCCGATCCATCGCCCGCCTCCTTTCGGCAAGTTGCGCTAGGACGCTCGGAGGCTGGGACGCTGGGAGGCTTGAAACCCTCCCCGATCTTCCAGCGCTCCAAGCGTGACCACGCCTCTTTGGCGCCATCTCACAGTCCGGGGGCATGGGGCCTCCGGGGGAGCCGCGTGCGACGCTTCGGCTCGACGCGCCCCCGGAACGTCTGCCCCCTTGTCGAGCCCCAGGGCCATCCGCTGGTTCCGCTCGAACCGACGGCGCAGACAACCGGCACGCGAAGGCCCGAGGATCGGATGCGGCGCTCGCAGCCTACCCAAGCGGAAGGCCGGTTCCGGGTCAAGGAGCCCGAACGGAGGCGCCGAGCCCCAGAAGCGCCGCCAGCCCCAAGAGCACCGCCACCTTGCCGGCCGCGGGCACCCCGGCGGCCGTGGCCCCGAGGCCCCAGGCCTGCACCAGGGCCGCCCCCAGGCCCATGCCCACGACCACGGCCGCGGCGTCGAGGTCGCCCTCCCCGGCCCGCACGATCTGGCGGAACGGGCACCCCCCGGCCACCACGGCCGCCAGGCCAACGAGGCCCATCCCCAGGAAGTTCCAGAGGATCTCCAGATGGGCCCCCGGCGGGTCATAATAGCCAAGCCGGAACTGGCCCGTAAACCCGTTGGCCAGGCCGGCCGTGAGGAGCAGCGCCCCCAGGGCCAGGGCCGGGCCCCGGCTCCGGGTGAGGAGGATGTCGCGCACCGAGCCGGTGATGCAAAACCGGGAGCGCTGGCAGGCCACCCCGATGGCGAGCCCCGCCCCCAGGCTCGCCCAGATCGGGGCGTGGAGCGCCCCGCCCCCGGAGCGGCTCTCCAGCAGAACCCCGGGGCGGAAAAGGAGGGCCGTGAGCACGAGCGCCGCCGCGACGAGCCCCCCGGGCACGAGCCACGGCACCGGCCGCGGCCGGCCCGCCCCCTCCAGGTCGCCCCGGGCCGCGAGCCGGAGGCCCCCCCACACCCCGGCCACGAGCCCAGCCGCCCCGGCGAGGGCCGTCAGGTCCCCGGCCGCCAACCGGAGCACCATCTTGATGGGGCACCCGATGAACACGGCCGAGCCCACGATCATGAGAAACCCGAGGCCCAGGAGGTGGGCCCCGGCCGCCCGGACCCGGGGCCGGAACTCCCGGGTCGCCAGGGCCGCCGCCGCGCTGCCCAGGAAGAACCCCAGGAGCTCCGGCCGCAGGTACTGCATCCGGGGGTTGGGGTGGAGCCCCAGGGCCCCGACGGCGTTCTCGAGGAAGCAGGAGATGCAGATCCCGGTGTTGGCCGGGTTGCCCCAGTAGGCCAGGAGGCTCCCGAAGAGCCCCATCAGGGCCCCGGCGGCCAGGATCCAGGGCAGGGACCGATCCCGGGTCATCGGGCGGCGACCTCCGGCCGAGAGGGGCGCACCCCCGGCCGGGCCGCGGCCCGGCGACCCGCGGCCGACGTGCCCCTGGCCCCCCTCATTCGCACCCCCCGGCGAGCCGGCGCTGGAGCGCGTAGAGCTTTCGCACCTCCGGCGGGGGGTCCTGGGCCCACGGGCCGCTCCGGATGGCCTGGAGCCGCTCGGCCATCACGGCGCCCGACCGAAACGGCCCGGTGCGGTCGGCCGCGGCGGGGTTTTCGTCCACGGCCCGGGCGTACCGGGCCACGGCCTCGGCCCAGGCGCCCCGGCGGTAGGCGGCCTCCCCGAGCCAGAACCAGGCCCAGGCCGGGTGCGGTCCGGCCTCGGCCCGGCGGCGGAGTTCCAGCACCGCGGCCGCGTCGTCGCCCGCCTCGAGCCGGGCCACGGCGTCCCGGTAGCTCGCCTCCACGGCCGCGGGGTCCACCCGGGCGGCGCAGGGATCGGGCCGGGCCCGGGCGTCCCGGCCGAGTCCCGGCAGCTCGAGGGCGGCCCAGGCGGCAAAGAGGGCGGCCAGCCCCACCAGCACCCAGCGTTCCCGGTCCACGGCCTCAGTACTCCTCGTAGGGGGGCAGCTTGGCCCGCTTGGCCCAGGCCCGGATCCGGTCGTAGTCCGCATCGGTCACGGCCTCGAACCCGGTTACGAGGGCCCGCCGGAGCACCCGGAGCTTCTCGCCCCCCACCTCGGCCGTGGTCTCCGGGGTCAGGGCCAGAAGGGCGTCGCGCACCCGGTCCACCCATTCCCCGGGCACGTCGGGCCGGGCGCCCACGGTGCAGTAGGGGGCGAGGTCGCTCTTGGCCAGGATCACGAAGTCGTCGGGCGCGATCTTGCCCTCGGCCGTCATCTCCTCCAGGTCGATCATGGGCGCGGCTCCGGCGTCGAAGGCGCCGTAGAGGACGCCGTAGATCACCTTCTCGTGCTTCCAGGAACCGTGGGGGATGGCGTAGTAGCCGAGATCGGTCTCGGGGTCGATGCCGTTTTCCAGAAGCAGCGCGTACTGGGCCAGGAACCCGAAGGGGGCCCACTGGGGCCCGAACACGAACCGCTTGCCCTTGAGGTCGGCCAGGGTGCGGATGTCCGCGCCCTTGCGGGCGATCACGGCGCCCAGGGTCCGGGCGCCGAAGGCCCCGCGCTTTTCCGCCGCCACCACCCGCAGGCTGTGGCGCTCGTGGAGGGTCACGTACAGCGTCGAGTTCGTGTGGGTGAAGTCGAGCTCGCCCCGAACGTAGGCCTCCTCCACGTCCACCGTGTCGAGGTACACCGGGTCGAACCGGGCGCCCGTGGCTTCGGAGAGGTAGGCCGTGAGGGGGGCGAACCGGGCTTCGGTCTCGGCCCGGGAGTTGCAGATCATGTACCCGATCCGAAACGTGCGGGGTTCCCGGCACCCGGCGAGGAGCGCCGCCAGGGCGAGCGCCACGGCGACCCTACGGCGCATCGAGCACCACCTTGCGAGCCGCGGCCCGGGGCGTGTCGGCCGAACCGGCCGCGGCCCGGTAGGCCTCGGAGCCGAACAGGGCCGGCATGCGACCCAGGGCCCGCTCCACCAGGGTGAACCGGAGATCGTCGAGCACCTCGGGCCGGAGCCAGAACGACGCGGGCCCGACGCCGGGCACGACCCCGGCCGACCGGACCACCAGGCCCTCTGGCGTCCCGGCGCCCGCGGGAACCAGGGCCACGTCGGCCCGGCCTTCGGCCACCTCCGCTCCCGGGTCCGGGGCTTCCACGAACTCCACCCCGGTGCCGGCCCGGTCCTCCACGTAGTAGCCGAACACGTAGGCCGCAAGCGGGGCTGGGCCGCCCACGGCCACCTTCAGCCGCGGACCGAAGCAGGCCGCGGCCGGGCCCGCCGCAACCAGCGCGGCCACCAGGGCCGCCGCGAGGAGTCGCGCCATCACACCACCTTGCCGGGGTTCAGGATGCCCAGGGGGTCGAAGGCGGCCTTGATCGAGGCCATGAGCGCCAGGGCCCGCTCCGGAAGGAACCGTTGGAGGTGGGGTTTCTTGAGCACCCCGATGCCGTGCTCCCCCGAGGGGAGCCCCCCGAGGCGGCGCACGGCCTCCATGACCTCGTCCAGGGCCCGGGGCAGGCGCTCGGCCCAGTCGGCCTCCGAAAGGTCCTGCCGCAGGAAGTTCACGTGCACGTTGCCGTCGCCCGCGTGGCCGAAGTTCGCGGCCACGAGCCCGTGGCGCCGGCCGGCCTGCCGCACGGCCTCCACGAGCTCCGGCACCCGGGCCCGGGGCACCACCACGTCGGCCTTGCCGAGTTGCCGGCCCCAGGCCCGCAACGCCTCCCCGAGGCACCGGCGGCTCTCCCACAGCCGGTCGCGCTGGCCCGGGTCCTCGGCCGCGAGCACGTCCAGGGCCCCGTGGCCCTGGACCACCTCGGCCACCCGTTCCATCTCGGCGTCGAGATCCCGGCCGTCCAGTTCCACGAAAACATACGCCCCGGCGGCCGGGCCGCCGGGGAGGTCGCGGCCGAGGTACCTCCGGGCCGCCTCGATGGTTACGTCGTCCATGAACTCGGCGGCGGCCGGCACCACACGGGCCCGCAGGATCGCGGTGACCGCCCGGGCGGCCTCGTGGATGGAGGGGAACGGGGCGAGGAGCACCACCTCCCGCTCCGGCCGGGGCACGAGCCGCAGGGTGATCCGGGTGATCACCCCGAGCGTGCCCTCGCTGCCGATGAAGAGGTCCTTCAGGTGGTAGCCGCTCGCGTCCTTGACGTTCTTGCCCCCCACCTCCAGGACCTCGCCGTCGGGCAGCACGGCCTCCAGGCCCAGCACGTAGTCGCGGGTGGTGCCGTACTTCACGGCCCGGGCGCCCCCCGCGCCCACGGCCACGTTGCCGCCGATGGAGCAGCTCTCCAGGCTCGCCGGGTCCGGGGGGTAGAAGAGCCCGAACTGCCGGGCCTCCTCGTCGATCCGGGCCGTGACCACCCCGGGCTCCACCGTGATCGTGAGGTTCTCGGGGTCGAGCTCCAGGATCCGGTCGAGGCGCTCCAGGCTCAGCACCACCCCGCCCCCCACGGCCACGGCGCCCCCGGCCACCCCCGTGCCGGCCCCCCGGGGGACCACGGGAAACCGCCCGGCCGAGGCCCACCGGAGCACCTCGGCCACCTCGCCGGCCGACCGGGGTCGGACCACGGCCCAGGGGAGGGCCTCGAGCACGGTGGACTCGTCGCGGCTGTAGCGCTCGAGGGTGCCCTCGGCCCACGACACCCGGCCCTCGCCGAGGCGCCCGGCCAGGGCCCGGAGGTCGCGCTCCGTGGGGCGCTGCAAAACGGCCCCGGGGGCTGCCCCGGGGCCTCGGGTTCCGTCTCGGCGGTGGGGCGTCACAGGGACAGGATCACGGTCTGGGCCTCACCGGTGCGGGTGTTGCGGATCCGCAGGCGAAGCTGCCGGGGCGTTTTGGCCTCGGCCGGGAAGAACAGCACCCCGTGGCTTAGCGTGCCGGGCTCGATGGGTTTGTTCTCCAGGGACCGGTTGCGCAGGTCTTCCCGGATCGAGCGGCCCACCTCCGGGTCCTGGTGACCCTTGGCCCCGCCGAGCACGGCGCCGCCGGCGCCGCCCACGGCCGCGCCCTTGCCCGCGGCCTCGGGGACGCTCTTGCCGGTCACGATGCCGATGGCCGCGCCCACGATCGCCCCGGCGGCCGCGCCCAGTAGGGCCCCCTTGCCCGCCTCGGGCGCGATCTCGCCCCACTCGGTCTTGTCTTGGATCCGCTTGTAGGCGAGCCGCTGGTCCAGCACGTTCCAGAGCTGGCCCTGGGCGTCCATGAGGAAGGTCTGCTCGGGCACGATCTCCACGGGGTCGGCACCCTGGTGGTCGAACACCACCTGCACCGGCAGCACGCCGGCCCCCACGATGTCGAACCCGAAGAGTTCCTTGGCCCGGGCCGGGTCGGCGTGGGCCTCGGCCGCCAGGTTCACCCCGAACACGGTGGTCGCGTTGGGGTACGCGGCCGGCACCCGCACCGGAAGCGGCTTTTGCTCGTACCGGGAACAGGCCACGGCCAGGACGGCCGCCAGCACCACCGCGGTCACACGCATCCGACGCATTTCGTTCCCTCCCCGCGGGGGTTGCCCCGCGCGTTCGACTCGGTACCCTGGAGTGCCATGACCGGCCACCCCTTCGCCCCCGATCCGTGGCTCGCGGCCCATGCCCCCCTGCTTCGGTGCCTCCCGCCCGGGCCGGTTCTCGATCTCGCCTGCGGCAACGGCCGAAACGCCCTGTGGATTGCCGGGATCGGCCGGAACGTCCTGGGCCTCGACCGGGACCTGGGCCGCCTGGGGCAGGGGGCGGCGCGGGCCCGACAACTGGGTCTTCCGGCCCGGTTCGCCGCCTGGGACCTGGAGGCGGCCGACCCGCCGCCGGGGCCCTGGGCCGCGGTGCTCCTCTTCCACTACCTCGACCGGGACCGGTTCCCCCGGCTCCCGGATCTCCTGGTGCCGGGCGGCCTCATCGTGGCCAAAACCCACCTCGGCCACGCCTTGCGGCCGCCCGGGTCCCGCCCCCGGCGGCCGGCCTACCTTCTGCGATCGGGCGAGCTGCCCGGGCTTTTCCCGGGCACCCGGGTGTTGACCTACGCCGAGTGGGCCGACCGGCGCGGCGCCTACGCCGGGCTCGTGGCCCGGCGCTACTCCTCGTAGGCCACCACCCGCAACATGCCGATCGTCGCGCCCGAGTCGTCGGTGACCGGCATGTCGCTCACGCCGAGGAGCCGAGCCTGGGGCCGCTCGGCGAAGAACCGGTTCACCCGCTCGTCGAGCGCCTCGAGCTCCTCGTGGACCCGGAACACCTTCATGTCGGTGCCGAACGTTTTCACCTTGTACATGGGGAACCTTTCCGTCGTCGGTCTTCGGTCAACGGTCGCCGGTCGGGCACAGCCTAATCGACCGCCACGACCTCCTTGACCTCGGGCACGGCCTCGCGGATCACCCGTTCGATGCCCCGCTTCAGGGTCATCTGGCTCATGGGGCACCCGTGACAGGCCCCCTTGAGCCGCACCTTGACCACGCCGTCGTCGGTGACGTCCACGAGCTCGGCGTCTCCGCCGTCGGCCTGGAGGTTCACCCGCACCTTATCCAACGCCGCCTGCACCTGTTCCTTCATGTCCGACTCCTTGGGTCGTATTTTTTACCGGGACGGTCAACGAACCCCAATCTAGCCCCGGGCCCCGGGTGTGTCAAACACCCCGAGGGGGCCAGACGGGGCGATTCGCGGGACTGCCTTGCGCCCTTCTGAAACCGTGGTAGCGTGAACGCGGAGGCCTTGACAATGCTAACCTTGTCGGTTAGCATTCGGGCACTCATCGAAGCCATCCCCTTTTTTCACGTAAGGAGGAAACGTCATGGGCAAGACCACCGAAAACCTGAAGGCTGCGTTCGCCGGCGAGTCCCAGGCCAACCGCATGTACCTCGCCTTCGCTAAGAAGGCCGACGAAGAGGGCTACCCCCAGGTGGCCAAGCTGTTCCGGGCGGCCGCGGCCGCGGAGACCGTGCACGCCCACAACCACTTCCGGGTGCTCGGCAACATCAAGAGCACCAAGGAGAACCTCGAGGCCGCCATCCAGGGCGAGAACCACGAGGTGGTGAACATGTACCCCGAGTTCATCAAGGACGCCGAGGCCGAGGGGGAAACCGGGGCGCTTCGGAGCTTCAAGTGGGCCTGGGAGGTGGAGAAGATCCACGAGGCCCTGTACCGAAAGGCCTTGGAGAACCTGGCCCAGGGCGGGGAGACCTTCGACTACTACGTCTGTCCGGTGTGCGGCTACACCCACGAGCGCACGGCCCCCGACAAATGCCCGGTGTGCGGCGCGCCGGGGAACCGGTTCGAGCGGGTGGAATAGCGCCCACCGGCGGCTCCCAGGCAGGAAGGCGGCGCGGCGTCCCCGGTGGGGCGCCGCGCTTTTTCGTGGGAGCTCGGGCAGGCCACGAGGCGGCCCGTTCGCGAAACGCGCCCCGGGCAATACGTTTGAAGGTAGTAGTAGCGGCCTAGCCGCCAAGCAGCCCAGCCGCCAGGCGGACGTTATTACTCCGGCGGCTAAAGAGACACGGTGGGGGGCGTGGGGCCTGCTGGAGCGCCGGGCGTGGCTCCTACAGTGGCCGGATGCCGCACTCACGCACGGCCGGAAGCAGGCCCCATGCCCTCGCGAGCTCCTTGCGCGCCTCTATTGGCGCC
>NZ_BAAHXI010000091.1:0-10732 GCF_054656955.1 Deferrisoma palaeochoriense | reverse complement strand
GGACCGGGGTGGAGTGAGAGTCCGTCTCGAACCAACGTCTGGCTTCGGGATGGAACCGGCCGAGAGATGGGGCGTCCCATAGTGGATCACACGCCGGAGGACACGGGGGAGGGAAAGGCGCCTGAGCCTTTGCGGGGGGCGCCGCGGGGGCAAAAATGCGGTTCGAGGAGCTGACGTCTCGGGTGCTGGGGTATGCGATCGAGGTGCACCGCCACCTGGGCCCCGGACTACTGGAGTCGGCCTACGAGGCGTGTCTGGTTCACGAGTTGGCGCACGCCGGGCTCCAGTTCGTGCGGCAGTACCCGGTGCCCGTGGAGTACAAGGGACTCCGTATCGATTGCGGGTTCCGCGCAGACCTGTGGATCGAGGGCACCTTGCTCGTGGAGTTGAAGGTGGTGGAGCGGCTGTTACCGATCCATGACGCCCAGTTGCTCACCTACATGAAGCTCTGCCAGGCTCCCGTGGGGTTGCTGATCAACTTCAACGTGGTGCGGTTGAAAGAGGGCGTGCGGCGGTTCGTCGTGTAGCGCGGATCGTACCACGGAGGACACGGAGACCACGGAGGAGGATCGGTTGAATGTTTGGGGGTAGTCCATCCGGCACCGTCGGAGGCTGCTCGGACCGTAAGGAGCGGGTACGCCCCCTGCTTCGCCGTTCTTCGTGGTTCAAGAAGAGGGACTGACGCATAGCGCGAACCCGGCTGGAACGAGCGCCTGGCTACGGGGGGCAAGGGGGTAGAAAGGGTTTGTGGCGTGGAAGGGATTCCACCACGGAGGACACGGAGAGCACGGAGGGGGACATGCGGGGTTTGTCCGTTGGTTTCTCGTTGATCGTGGCGTTGCCTGCTGATGCGGTCCGGAACCGGCAGGATGCCCAAGACAGCAGTTCTCCGTGCCCTCCGTGCTCTCCGTGGTTCGAAATGGGGGACTGAGGTGGTGGTGCGAAGCCGGTTGGCATCAACGCCTGGCTCCGGGGCCGCGTGGGGTCCAAGGCGGTTTGTGGCGTAGCAGGGATTGCACCACGGAGGGCACGGAGACCACGGAGGGGGACATGTGGAGTTTGTCCGTTGGTTTCTCATTGATCGTGCCGTTTCCGACTGACGACATCTGGAAGCGGCAGGATGGCCAAACCAGCAGTTCTCCGTGCCCTCCGTGCTCTCCGTGGTTGAATACACCGGAATGAGTGGTTGGCGATGAAGATCCGGTTCGGGACCGACGGGTGGCGGGGGGTGATCGCCCGGGATTTCACGTTCGAGAACGTGCGACGGGTGGCCGCGGCCGTGGCCTCGTACCTCGAGGCCGAGGGCCTGGCCGGTCGGGGCGTGGCCGTGGGGTTCGACCGGCGGTTCCTCTCCGGTGCCTTCGCCGAGGAGGCGGCCGGGGTGCTGGCCGCCCGGGGGATCCGGGTGTGGGTGGCGCCGACACCCGTGCCGACGCCCGTCGTCTCCTGGGCCGTGCGGCACCGGGGGCTCGGCGGGGGGCTCATGATCACCGCGAGCCACAACCCCCCCGAGTGGAACGGGGTGAAGTTCAAGGAGCACCTGGGGTGCGCGGCCCGGTCGGCCACCAGCGCAAAGATCGAGGCCGCCTTGGCCCGGATCGAGGGGCCCGTGGACTGCATCGGTCCGGCCGAGGCCCGGCGCCGGGGCCTGTGGGAGCCCCTGGAGGTCTGGGACGCCTACCGGGAGGCCGTGTGGGGCTTCGTGGATCGGGAGGCGATCCGCCGGGCCGGGCTCACGGTGGTGCTTGACGCGATGCACGGCTGCGCCCACCCCTGGCTCCCGATGCTCCTCGAGGAGGCGGGGTGCGAGGTCGAGGTGCTTCGGGCCGAGGAAAACCCGGGCTTCGGCGGCGTGGCGCCCGAACCCCTGGAGGATCGGCTCGGGGACCTGGCGGGGCGGGTGCGGGAGCGGGGCGGGGCCCTGGGGCTCGCCAACGACGGCGACGCCGACCGGATCGGGGCGGTGGACGAGCGGGGCCGGTATTTTTCGACCCAGCGGATCTTCGCCCTGATCCTCCACCACCTCCTGGAGGAAAGGGGGCTTCGGGGCCGGGTCGTTCGGTCCGCCTCGGGCACCGTGATGGCCGACCTCCTGGCCCGGCGCCGGGGGCTCCCGGTGCTTGAAACCCCGATCGGGTTCAAGTTCATCGGCGAGGCGCTCCTAGAGCCCGGGACCCTGATCGGCGGGGAGGAGAGCGGGGGGATCGGGATCCCGGCCTTCGGGCCGGAGCGCGACGGGCTCCTAAACGCCCTCCTCCTCGCCGAGATCGTGGCCCGCCGGGGCCGGGGGCTTCGGGCGTGCCTGGAGGACGTGTTCGCCGAGACGGGCTACTTCGCCTACGATCGGGTGGACCTGCCGCTCGCCCCGGAGCGGGCCGGGGCGGTGCGGGAGGCGCTCGCCCGGTGGCCCGATCCGCCCGAGTTGGCCGGCCGGGCGGTGGTTCGGGTGTCGCGCACCGACGGGCTCCGGTTCGAGCGGGACGACGACTCCTGGCTCCTGGTGCGACCGTCCGGCACCGAACCCAAGCTCCGGCTCTACGCCGAGGCCCGGGGCCGCGACGAGGTGGCCGCCCTCCTGGAGGCAGGCCGCCACCTGGTCGACGACCTCCCGGGCGCGGCGTGACGTACCCCAGCGAGGGCGGCTCCTAACGTCCGCCCCTGCTACACGGTGAGCCGCGGCCGTCCGGAACACGAGACCGGAGACCGTGCCGGGTGGCAGAAGACGGACGGCAGAGGACAGGGGGTTCTCTGACCTCTGACTTCTGAATTCTGGCCCCTGCTACGGCAGCCGCTCCTACGGGTTGGGGTAGCCTGTGGAGCTGGAATCACAAATGATTTTCGCGTCCTAGCGTCCTAGCGTCCTAGCGTCCCAGCCGAAGTGACTTGGAAGGCATTCGTAACCGTCCCCTGACGCCTGTCCTCTGACTCCTGACCCCCGACATGGATACCATTCGCATCCGAGGCGCGCGCCAGCACAACCTCAAGAACCTGAACCTCGAGATCCCCCGGGGCCGGTTCGTGGTCATCACCGGCCCGTCGGGGTCGGGAAAATCGAGCCTGGCCTTCGACACGCTCTACGCCGAGGGCCAGCGCCGGTACGTGGAGAGCCTGTCGGCCTACGCCCGGCAGTTCCTGGAACAGATGGAAAAGCCCGACGTGGACTCCATCGAGGGGCTCTCCCCGGCGATCTCCATCGAACAGAAGACCACGAGCAAAAACCCCCGGTCCACCGTGGGCACCGTGACCGAGGTGTACGACTACCTGCGGGTGCTCTACGCCCGGGTCGGGGTGCCCCACTGCCCGGGCTGCGGCCGGGAGGTGGCGAGCCAGACCGTGACCCAGATGGTGGACCGGGTGCTGGGGCTCGGGGAGGGCACCCGGGTGGAGGTGCTCGCACCCGTGGTCCGGGGCCGCAAGGGGGAGCACCGGGCCCTCCTGGAAGACCTGCGGCGCTCGGGGTTCTTGCGGATCCGGGTGGACGGTGAACTGCGGGAACTGGAGGAGGAGATCGCCCTCGACAAGAACCGCAAGCACACCCTCGAGGTGGTGGTGGACCGGGTGGTGGTGAAGCCCGAGGCCCGAAGCCGCCTAGCCGAGGCCCTGGAGCTCGCCCTGGCCCGGGCCGAGGGCGTGGCCGTGGTGGAGACCCGGCCCCGGGAGGGGGAGCCCGAGCGGTTCTGGTTCTCGGAGCGGTTCGCGTGCCCCGACTGCGGGGTGTCCCTTCCGGAGCTCTCCCCCCGGTCGTTCTCGTTCAACTCCCCCCACGGGGCCTGCCCCGCCTGCGACGGGCTCGGCACCAAGCTCGCCGTGGTGCCGGAGCGGGTGGTGCCCGATCCGCGGAAGACCCTGGCCCAGGGGGCGGTGGCGCCGTGGGAGGGCCGAAACGGCGCGTTCTTTCGGCAGATGCTCCGGGCCCTCCAGGACCACCTGGGGCTCGACCTCGACTCCCCCTGGCAGGACCTGCCCGAACGGGTCCGCCACGCCGTGCTCTGGGGAACCGGGGACCAGGCCGTGGATTTTCGGTTCGAGGGCAAGGACTCCACCTACCGGTTCCGGAAGCCCTTCGAGGGGGTGATCCCCCGGCTCGAGCGCCGGATCCGGGAGGCCAAGGACGGCGGCGACCTGGAGGATCTGGCGGAGTTCCTGGAGGCCCGGCCGTGCCCGGCCTGCGGGGGAGCGCGGCTCCGGCCCGAGAGCCGGGCCGTGACCGTGGGCGGGAAGGGCATCCACGAGGTCTGCGCCCTGAGCGTGGCCGGTGCCGAGCGGTTCTTCGCCGATCTGCGGCTTCCCGACCGGGAGGCCTCCATCGCCGAGCGGGTGCTCAAGGAGATCCGGGAGCGGCTCCGGTTCCTCCTGGACGTGGGGCTCGGCTATCTCACCCTGGACCGCCCGGCCGCCACCCTCTCCGGAGGGGAGAGCCAGCGGATCCGGCTCGCCACCCAGGTGGGCTCCCGGCTCACGGGGGTCCTCTACATCCTCGACGAGCCCACCATCGGGCTCCACCCCCGGGACAACGGCCGGCTCCTCCGGACCCTGCTGGAGCTCCGGGACCTCGGCAACACCGTGATCGTGGTGGAGCACGACGAGGACACGATCCGCGCGGCCGACCACGTGGTGGACATGGGCCCCGGGGCCGGCGAGCTCGGCGGTCAGGTGGTGGCCCAGGGCACCCCGGAGGAGGTGGCCGCCCATCCCGGGAGCCTCACCGGCGCCTACCTTTCGGGTCGGAGCGCCGTGCCGGTGCCGAAGCGCCGGGGCCCCAACGGGAAGGCCCTGCGGATCCGGGGGGCCCGGGGCAACAACCTCCGGAACCTGGACGTGGAGATCCCCCTGGGGCTCTTCGTCTGCGTCACCGGGGTGTCGGGCTCGGGCAAATCGACCCTGGTGGTCGACACCCTGTACCCGGCGCTCGCGGCGGCCCTCCACGGGGCCAAGCTGCGCCCCCTGGAGCACGACACCATCGAGGGGCTGGAGCACGTGGACAAGGTGGTGGACGTGGACCAGTCGCCCATCGGCCGGACCCCCCGGTCGAACCCGGCCACCTACACGGGGGTGTTCACCCCGATCCGGGATCTCTTCGCCCAGCTCCCCGAGGCCCAGGTGCGGGGGTACGGCAAGGGCCGGTTCTCGTTCAACGTGAAGGGCGGCCGGTGCGAGGCCTGCAAGGGCGACGGGCTGATCAAGATCGAGATGCACTTCCTGCCCGACGTGTACGTGACCTGCGAGGAGTGCGCCGGCCGTCGCTACAACCGGGAGACCCTGGAGGTCCGGTACAAGGGCGCCTCGATCGCCGACGTGCTGGAGATGACGGTGACCCAGGCCCGGGAGCTCTTCCGCAACGTGCCGGCGATCCGGGAGAAGCTCCAGACCCTGGAGGACGTGGGGCTGGGGTACATCCGGCTCGGGCAGTCGTCCACCACGCTTTCGGGCGGGGAGGCCCAGCGGGTGAAGCTCGCGAAGGAGCTCTCCCGCCGGGCCACGGGCCGCACCCTCTACATCCTCGACGAGCCCACCACCGGGCTCCATTTCGAGGACGTGCGTAAACTCCTCGAGGTGCTCCACCGGCTGGTGGACCAGGGGAACACGGTGCTCGTGATCGAACACAACCTCGACGTGGTGAAAACCGCCGACCACGTGATCGACCTCGGGCCCGAGGGCGGGGACGAGGGGGGCCGGGTGGTGGCCCGGGGGACGCCCGAGGAGGTGGCCGCCTGCCCGGAGTCCCACACCGGCCGGGCCCTCTCCCGGCTGCTGGGGGTTTCCCGTTGACCCCGGGCCCGCTCGCCTGATACTTTCGCGCGCCTCAAACTTCCGTTTCGCCCGATCAAGAAAAAGGAGGCCCCCATGTGGAAGCGACTCGCAGTGGCAGCGGTTTCGGTGTGCCTGGCGGCGCCCGCGTTTGCGGGCACCGTGAAGATCGGCCTCATGGCCCCGCTCACGGGCGCCTGGGCCAGCGAGGGCCAGGAGATGAAGCAGATCGTGGAGCTCCTGGCCGAGGAGCTCAACGCCAAGGGCGGGGTGAACGGCCAGACCGTCGAGGTGGTGGTGGAGGACGACGGCGGTGACCCCCGGACCGCCTCGCTCGCGGCCCAGCGGCTCTCGACCCAGGGCGTGGTGGCCGTGATCGGCACCTACGGCTCGTCGGTGACCGAGGCGAGCCAGGGCATCTACGACGAGGCCGAGATCCTCCAGGTGGCCAACGGGTCTACGGCGGTGCGGCTCACGGAAAAGGGTCTGAAGCTCTTCTTCCGCACCTGCCCCCGGGACGACGAGCAGGGCCGGGTGGCGGCCCAGACGATCCAGAAGCTCGGGTTCAAGAAGGTGGCCGTGCTCCACGACAACACGAGCTACGCCAAGGGGCTGGCCGAGGAGGCCAAGGGGCTCCTGGAGAAGGCCGGGGTGGAGATCGCGTTTTTCGACGCCCTGACCCCGGGCGAGCAGGACTACACCACGATCCTCACGAAGCTCAAGGCGGCCGGGCCCGAGGCGGTGTTCTTCACCGGATACTACCCGGAGGCCGGACTCCTGCTCCGGCAGAAGAAGGAGATGGGCTGGGACGTGCCGTTCATCGGGGGCGACGCCACGAACAACCCGGATCTGGTGAAGATCGCGGGCAAGGAGGCGGCCGCGGGGTTCTACTTCCTGAGCCCGCCGGTGCCGAGCGACCTGCCCTACGAGCGGGCGAAGGCGTTCCTGGCGGCCTACGAGAAGAAGTACGGGGGCGTGCCGGGCTCCATCTGGGCCGTGCTGGCGGGCGACGGGTTCCTGACGGTGACCACGGCCATCGAGGCCACGGGGTCCACCGACTCCAAGAAGCTCGCCGAGTACCTCCACAGCGGGAAGCCGTTCTCCGGGCTCACCGGCGAGATCGCGTTCAACGCCAAGGGCGACCGGGTGGGCGAGGTGTACAAGGTCTACCGGGTGGACGCCGAAGGCCGGTTCGTGCTGCAGCAGTAGGGACCGGGACGGGGCCGCGCGCCGGGTTGCCGAGGGCGCGCCAAGGCCCCGCGGGACCGGGAGGCTCGCCCGGCCCAAGATGAGCGAAACCGTGGGACGGTCCGGCCGCCGAGGGCGGCCGGACCGTCCGTGAGCCCTTGGCCCGGTTCGGTCCGATCGATGCCCCGTGCGGGCGGAGGCGGTAGGGCATCCAAGCCTCCGAGCGTCCTCGCGTCCCCGCCGATACGCCACCTCTGGATCCCATGGAACAGTTCTTCCAGCAGTTCACCAACGGGCTCGCCGTGGGGGGGATCTACGCCCTGATCGCCCTCGGGTACACCATGGTGTACGGGGTGCTCAAGCTCATCAACTTCGCCCACGGCGACCTGTTCACCCTGGGGGCCTACCTGGGGCTCACCCTGATCACGTCCCTTGCGCTCCACGAGAGGGTGGGGGTGGCGGGCGGGGTGCTCCTTCTGGTCCTCATGGTGATGGGGCTCGTGGCCGTGGTGGGGGGGCTTTTGGAGCGCACGGCCTACCGCCCGCTCCGGGAGTCGCCCCGGCTCTCGGCCGTGGTGAGCGCCCTCGGCGCCTCGATCTTCCTCCAGAACGCCATCATGCTGATCTACGGGGCCCGACTCCGGGTGTACCCCCAGGACATCCTGCCCCGGGTGGCCGTGGAGGTGTTCGGGGTGCCGGTGCCGCTCATGCGGATCCTCATCTTCGCGGCGTCGGTGGTGCTGATGGCGGTCCTCTACCTCTGGGTCCACAAGACCCGGATGGGAACGGCCATCCGGGCGGCCGCTATCGACCAGGGGGCGGCCCGGCTCATGGGCATCGACGTGGATCGGGTGATCCTGCTCGTGTTCCTCGTGGGGCCGGCCCTGGGGGGCGCCGCCGGCGTCATGGTGGGGCTCTACTACGGCCAGATCAGCTTCACCATGGGCTGGCTCTACGGGCTCAAGGCGTTCACTGCGGCGATCCTGGGGGGCATCGGCAACATCCCGGGCGCCATGCTGGGGGGGCTCCTCCTGGGCGTGATCGAGGCCCTGGGGGCGGCCTACATCTCCCTGGCGTGGAAGGACGCCATCGCGTTCCTGGTGCTGATTCTGATCCTGATCGTCCGGCCCACCGGGATCCTGGGCGAGCGGGTGGCGGAAAAGGTGTGATGACGCGGCGGACGAAACTCTGGGTCCTGGCCACGGCTGTGGGCCTCGCCCTGGCCCCGGCGGTGCTGAACGCCTACTGGGTCGACGTGCTCAACAGCGTCGGCCTCTACGGCCTCCTGGCCCTGTCGCTCAACGTGATCCTGGGCGACGCCGGCATGTACAACATGGGTCACGCGGCGTTCTACGCCGTGGGCGCCTACACCACGGCCATCCTGAACACCCGGTTCGGGGTGCCGATCCTGTGGACCCTGCCCCTGGCCGGGGCGGCGGCCGGGGTGTTCGCGGCGCTCGTGGCCCGGCCGGTGATCCACCTTCGC
Organism: Deferrisoma palaeochoriense; assembly: GCF_054656955.1. NCBI lineage: Bacteria > Pseudomonadati > Thermodesulfobacteriota > Deferrisomatia > Deferrisomatales > Deferrisomataceae > Deferrisoma > Deferrisoma palaeochoriense. The sequence goes on along the minus strand of NZ_BAAHXI010000091.1, from coordinate 2,310 downwards.
GGCGACTACCTCCTCATCGTGACCGTGGGGGTGGGGGAGATCCTGCGGATCGCCCTGGTGAACGATGTCTTCGGCCTGACCGGGGGCCCCAACGGGATCTTCGGCATCGCCCGGCCGGAGCTGTTCGGCTGGAAGATCCGAAAGCCCCACGAGTTCTTCTATCTCATCTGGGCCTTCGTGGCGCTTACGGTGTTCGTGTTCCACCGGCTTCAGCAGTCCCGGGTGGGCCGGGCTTGGAACTACCTCCGGGACGACCCGGTGGCCGCCGAGGGGAGCGGGATCCCCACGTCCCGGTACCGGCTCCTGGCGTTCGTGGTGGGCGCGGCCTGGGCGGGCATGGCGGGCACCCTGTACGCCTCGAAGATGACCATCATCTCGCCCCAATCCTTTAGCTTCTGGGAGTCGGTCGTGGTGTTCATGATCGTGATCCTGGGCGGCGCCGGGAACATGGCCGGCGTGCTCCTGGGGGCGTTTCTGATCGTGGGGCTGCCCGAGGCCTTCCGGGGGCTGGCGAGCGCCCGGATGCTCGTGTTCGGGCTCGTCATGATGGTCATGATGGTGGTGCGCACCCAGGGGCTCCTGCCCCCCCGGCCGCGCCGGTTCCGGCTCCCGGACGCCGCGGGGTAAGGGGGAGTCATGGCCCTGCTGGAGCTCGAAGGCGTCACCAAGACCTTTGGGGGCCTCGTGGCGGTGGACGAGGTGTCGTTCGCCGTGGACGAGGGGGCCATCGTGGGGCTCATCGGCCCCAACGGCGCGGGCAAGACCACCGTGTTCAACCTGATCACGGGCAACTACCGGCCCGACGGGGGCCGGATCCGGTTCGACGGCCGGGACATCACGGGGCGGCCCACGCACCGGATCGTCCACTGGGGCATCGCCCGGACGTTCCAGACGATCCGGCTGTTCCAGAAGATGACCGTGCTCGAGAACGTGCTGGCCGGCCGCCACTGCCGCACCCGGTCCGGCGTGTGCTCCGCCGTGCTCCGGACTCCGGCCCAGCGTAGGGAGGAGACCCGGGCCGTGGCCGACGCCATGGCGGCGCTTCGGTTCGTGGGGTTGGAGGCCCGGGCCGAGGACCTGGCCGGGAACCTCTCGTACGGGAACCAGCGGCTCCTGGAGATCGCCCGGGCGCTGGCCACCGAGCCCAAGCTCCTCGTGCTCGACGAGCCGGCCGGGGGCATGAACGAGCAGGAGACCCTGGCCCTGCTGGACCTGATCCGCCAGATCCGGAACCGGGGCGTCACGGTGCTCCTGATCGAACACGACATGGGCCTCGTCATGGAGGCCTGCGAGCGCCTCGTGGTGCTCGAGTACGGGAAGAAGATCGCCGAGGGCACCCCCGAGGAGGTCCAGGCGGACCCCAAGGTGATCGAGGCCTACCTGGGCACGGACTAGAAGGCGGCCATGGGAACCCTTCTGGAGATTCGGGACCTCAGGGTCCGGTACGGGAACATCGAGGCCCTCCACGGCGTGAGCCTCCGGGTGGACGAGGGGGAGATCGTCACCCTCCTGGGGGCGAACGGCGCCGGGAAGTCCACGACGCTCATGGCCGTGAGCGGGCTCGTGCGGGCCTCGGGCGGGTCGATCCGGTTCGACGGCCAGGAGTTGACCGGCCTCAAGGCCCACCGGCGGGTCGAGCTCGGGGTGGCGCAAAGCCCGGAGGGGCGCCGGGTGTTCGGCACCCTCACGGTCGAGGAGAACCTCGATCTCGGGGCGTTCCGCCGGCGGGACGCCGATGGGATCCGGAAGACCCGGGCCTGGATCTACGAGCTCTTCCCGGTGCTCGCCGAGCGGCGCCGGCAGCTCGCGGGAACCCTGAGCGGCGGGGAGCAGCAGATGCTCGCCATCGGCCGGGCCCTCATGGCCGAGCCGCGGCTCCTGCTCCTGGACGAGCCCAGCCTCGGGCTCGCGCCCCTTCTGGTCAAATCCATCTTCCAGACGATCGAGGAGATCAACCGGGCCGGGGTCACCGTGCTCCTGGTGGAGCAGAACGCCCGGGCGGCCCTGCGGCTCGCCCACCGGGGCTACGTGCTGGAGGTCGGGCGGATCACCCTGGAAGGAACGGCCACCGAGCTCCTGGAGAACCCCCAGGTCCAGCAGGCCTACCTGGGCGGCAAGCGCTAAGCTCCCCGGCCCCTTGGGTCCCTTGTGTCCCTGGGGTCCCTTTGTTGGGGGCGCGGAAAACCGTAGGCCTGGCCAGGGGTTCGCGGAAAAGGGCGAAAAAGCCCCGAAGGGGGTGTTGACAGGGGTTGGGGAGGGGGGTATAAAGCGCGCTCTCGCGGCGGGGGGGAGCGGGGCCGCGGGGCGGGC
>NZ_BAAHXI010000090.1:0-11180 GCF_054656955.1 Deferrisoma palaeochoriense | reverse complement strand
CCGCGCCGGGGCCGAAGGACGAGGTGGAAATGGTTGGACAGCAGAGCCCACCCGAGAAGTTGCGCCTCCCCCTCCCGTACCACTTCGGCGAGCTTCGCAAGGAACGTTTCCCTGTCCTTCTCGTCACGGAAGATCGCCGCGCCCTCGATGCCCCGCGCCATCACGTGCTGCACCACCCCCAACACGTCCAACCGAGCCATCCTCGGCATCGCCGCTCCTCTCTCCTCTCCCTCAGCGTCCTAAACTCGCAGGCAAACCTAGCAAAACCAAATAACCTGTCAACGTCCCCTCGGTCTCCACAATCCCTGGGTTCCGTCGGCTTTGCGTGTATCCGGGCACGCGTGGCCGTCTGACACTGTACCCGGACGTCGGGCCGTGCAGGTCCCCGGCCAACAGCCATTGCGGCTTGGACGCCGCTCCCACGGCCTTGGGCCACGCGGCGCGGAAAGCGGAAGGGTTGAGCCTCCCGGCGCCCCAGCCTCCTAGCGGGCACCGCCCTCCCCCGGGGCCAGGGGGATGCGTCGGTCGAGTTCGCGGGAGCGGTCTTGTCCGGCGTCGACCTGTTCGGGGCGGAGTTCGCGGCGCACAGCTTCGCGGCGGGCCTCGGCCTCGGCGGCGCCCCGGGCGGCGGCCAGGTTGAGCCAGACATAGGCCTCCACGAGATCCTTCGGCATGCCACGGCCCGCCTCGGCCATGAGCCCGAGCCGGAACATGGCCTCGGCCTCGCCGTTCTCGGCGGCCCGTCGGTACCACCGGGCCGCCTCCTCGAAGTCCTGGATGACACCCCGGCCGTTCTCGTAGAGCGCGCCCAGGAGGAGTTGGGAGCGGGGGTTTTCGGCCTCGGCCGCCGCCTTGAACCATCGCAGGGCCTCGGCCATGGTGCGGGCGTCCCCGGTTTCGCGGTAGGACTGGAGGAGATCGAGGCCGAGCCGGTGCTGGGCCTGGGGGTCTCCCCGCTCGGCCGCGGCCCGGAGGGCCTCGCCGGTGAGTTCGAGCGCCGCGCCGGGAAGGTTTACGGCTTCGAGCAGGCCCTTCACCGCGGCGGCGCTGGCCGACTCCACCCGGCCCCCATGGGGCCACAGGGCGATCCCGAGTCCCACGGCCACGACGACGGCCGCGGCCCCCCCGGCCCACCGGCCGGCCAGGGCCCAGTCGGTGCCCAGGAACCGCTTGCGGCACTCCCGGCAGCGAAACCACACCGGGAACGGCCGGCGCCAGGTGCGCTCGGCCTTGTGCCGCCGGGATTTCCGGATGTCGGCGCTGCCGCAGTGCGGGCAGGTGGTCATGGATCCTCCCCCGGGCGAACCCTCCGGCCGTTCGGCCGTCGGTCAACGGTCGCGACGGCGCCCCTGCGGACTCTCGGAACCGGGCGCCGGAGACTCCCGCGCATTTCAGCGGGATTCCGAAACCGTGTCAATGACGAGCCCCCCTCACCCCGGCCCTCTCCCCCCGCTGGGGGGAGAGGGAGACACACTGCAGGCCGTCCCTCCCGGCGCGAAGCGCATTCCCCCTCCCCCTGCGGGAGGGGGCAGGGGTAGCGACATCGGCTCCCCCCCCGGGGGGAGAGGGAGCCAGAGCGGCTGATCCGGACGGCCGACGCCCAAAAAACGAGGCCTCGATGCCTCGCAGCACCCCGGCCTTCGAGCTTCCCAGCCTCCTAGCCTTCCAGCTTCCCAGCCGCTCTCCCCAGCACCAGCGCCCGGAACGTATCGCCCATGCCCGGGCCGGGGAGGAGCAGGGGGGCCAGGGCCTGCATGGCGGCGAGGCGCTCCACCTCGGGGAGCCGGGCCTCCAGATCCCGGACCTCGTCCTCGAGGCCCCAGGCGAACAGGAACTCCCGCTGGTTCCGGAAGTCCAGGGGTTCGAGCCCAAAGGCCCGGCCGGCCGCCCCGAGGTGGGTGAAGTCCACGTGGGCCGTAAGGTCCTGCTCCCCCGGGTCGGCCAGAAGGTCCTCCACGAGCCGGTGGGCGCGGTACGCGACGGCCGTACCCCGGGGCCGGTGGGGCCCGTAGAGCCGGTCGGCCCGGTCGCCGTAGTCGACGGTGAGCACGTAGCCCCGGCCCAGCAGCCCGGCCACCCGGCCGAGCCACCCCTCGGCCGCCGGCCGGATCTCCACCTCCCAGTCGCCCAGCGGCGGGGCGTACCCGTCCAGGAATCGCCGGGCGGCCGCCGAGGGCTCGGCCCAGACCTCGACGAACCCCCCGCCGACCCGGTCCACGAAGGCCTCCTGGAGCTCGGGGCCGTCTCCCCGAAGCCGGTGCACCGGGAGGGCGTCCACGAGTTCGTTGGAGAGGTAGACCCCCGCGAACCCCTCCGGCACCACCTCCAGGCATCGCTCGGCGTGGGGGGCGAGGAGGTCCCGGCGGCGGCGGTCGAGGGCCGGGCTCGCCTCGTCGGCGGCGTACCGGAGCCGCCGGCAGAGGACCGGGTTTCGCTCGGCCAGGGCGTCCAGGAGGTCCCGGGCCAGCCGGCCCTCGCCGGGCCCGCCCTCCACCAGCACGAAGGGCTCCGGCCGGCCGAGCGCCCGGTCGGCCGCCTCGACCCACCGGGCGAGGCACCGGCCGAAGAGCCGGCTCAGGTGGGGCGCGGTGGTGAAGTCCCCCCCGTCGGCCCCGATCCGGACCCGGCCGGCCGCGTAGTAGCCGCCCTCGGGATGGTAGAGGGCGAGTTCCATGAACCGGGCGAAGGGGATCGGCCCCCGGGCCCGGATCTCGTCGCGAATCGCCTGGGCCGCGGGCGTCATCCGGCCGCCTCCCCACCGGCGAGCCACCGGGCCCGCCAGGCGTCCAGGGCCTCCAGGGCCCGCCGGGCCTTCTCCTCCTTGCCCCTCTTCTTGTCGCGGATGCGGACCCCCAGGGGGGGCAGGAGGCCGAAGTTCATGTTCATGGGCTCGAACCGTTTCGTGGGGCTCGCGGCCACGTGCTCCGCCAGGGCCCCGACCGCGGTCTCGGGCGGCAGGGGGTCCGGGGTGCGGCCGGCCCGGCGCAGGGCCAGGTTGAGCCCGGCCCAGAGCCCCATGGCGGCGCTCTCCAGGTACCCCTCGACCCCGGTGATCTGCCCGGCCAGTTGGATCCAGGGGTACCGGCGAAGCCGCAGGTACCGGTCCAGGAGCCGGGGCCCGTCCACGTAGGTGTTCCGGTGGAGGCTCCCCAGCCGGTGGAACCGGGCCCGCTCGAGCCCCGGGATGAGCCGGAACACCCGCTCCTGCTCGGGGTAGCGGAGCTTCGTCTGGAACCCCACCAGGTTCCAGCGCTCGCCCGCGGCGTCCTCGCGCCGCAGCTGCACCACGGCGTAGGGCCGCCGGCCGGTGCGCGGGTCCTCGAGGCCCACCGGCTTCATGGGGCCGAAGAGGAGGGTTTTCGGCCCCTTGGCCGCCAGGGTCTCGATGGGCTGGCAGGCTTGGAACACCCGTTCCTCCTCGAAGTCCCGGGTGGGGACGGTGTCGGCCGACACGAGGGCCTCGTAGAACCGCTCGAACTCCTCCCGGGTCAGGGGGCAGTTGAGGTAGTCGTCGCCCCCCTTGCCGTAGCGCGAGGCGGGAAAGGCCACCGACCGATCGATGGAGTCCCCCTCCACGATGGGGGCCATGGCGTCGTAGAAGTAGAGGGACTCCGCGCCGGTGAGCGCGGCCAGGTCCTCGGCCAGCGCGTCGGCCGTGAGCGGGCCGGTGGCCACGATGACCTCCCGGTCCCGGGGAATCCGGGTCACCTCCTCGCGGACGATCTCGATCCCCGGGTGGGCCTCGAGGCGCTCGGTCACGGCCCGGGCGAACCGCTCCCGGTCCACGGCCAGGGCCTGGCCGGCCGGCACCCGGTGGGCCAGGGCGGCCTCCAGGATCACCGAGCCCAGCCGGCGGAGCTCCTCCTGGAGCAGCCCCGAGGCCTGGCCCAGGCCCATGGCCTTGAGCGAGTTGGAACACACGAGCTCGGCCAGGTGGGCCGTGCGGTGGGCCGGGGTGAGCCGGACGGGGCGCATCTCGAAAAGCCGCACCGCCACACCCCGCCGGGCGAGCTGCCAGGCCGCCTCGGCGCCCGCGAGCCCCCCGCCGATGACCTCGACCGGGGCGTCGGCGGCTCCCCGTGGCTCGCCCACGGCCTACCCCTCCCCCGCCGGGCCGGCCGCCGGCCGGGGCCCCGCCAGGGCCGCGGCGGCGCGCTCGTCCACGGTCCGCACGTGGAGGTCCCGCTGGGGGAACGGGATCTCGACCCCGGCCTCCCGGAACTTCCGGTCGATGGCCCGGTGGAGCTCGCTTCGCACCCGCAGCCGGTCGTCCACGTCGCCCACCCACACCCGCAGCTCGAAATCCAGAGAACTCTCCCCGAAGGCGAGGAACAAAACCTGGGGCGGGGGGTCCCGGCGCACCTGGGGATGTTCGTCGGCCACCTCACGCAGGATCTCCATCACCTTCTCCACATCGGACCCGTAGGCCACCCCCACCGGCACCACCACCCGCACCATGCGGGTCGAGAGGGTCCAGTTCGTGACCCGGCCGGACACCAGGTCGGCGTTGGGCACGATGACCTCGGACTGGTCGAAGGTCTCCACCACCGTAGCCCGCAGGCCGAGCTTCCGGACGATCGCCCACTCGCCGTCGATCTGGACCACGTCGCCCACCTTGATGGGCCGTTCGAAGAGGAGGATGAGCCCGCTCACGAAATTGTTCACGATGGTCTGGAGCCCGAACCCGATCCCGATCCCGAAGGCCCCGGCGAGGATGGTGAGGTTCCGCAGTTCGAACCCCAGGGTGCTCAAGGCCACCAGGAACCCCATCAGCACCAAGGCGTAGTGGATCAGGCGGTTGATGGACAGCCCCGTGCCCCGATCCACGGCCCGGCGGGGGTAGACCTCCGACTCCAGGAGGCCCTGGAGAAGCCAGGACGTCAGGAGCGCGCCGTAGAGCACCACGGCCGCACCGGCCACGAGCCCCAGACTGATCCGGGTGTTCCCCACCGTGGCCCCGAGCGACAGGAGCGAGGCCACCGCGGACCAGGGCGACTCCGAAAGCCGCCACACCTCGGCCACCAGGCCCCAGGCCGCCAGCGCCACCGCGATCCGCCCTCCCCACAGCAGATGCCGGGACAACCGCTCGCCATGTCCCGGCCCCAGGGGCAGCCGCCCCCACAGGGCCGAGTGGGTCACGTACTCCACCCCGCCCTGGACCAGCACCGCGACCACCCACGCCAGCAGCAGCAGGAACGTGGTCTGGATCGAGGCGTCGAGCAGGTGGGCAGCCAGGTTCGCGTACCCGGCGGCCTGGGCCAGCCCGACGGCACCCAGCACGGCCGCCCCGAGCCGCAACCCCCTGGCGTACCACCGGGCCCCCGCGCCCCGAGCCACCCGCGCGCGCCACAGGCACAGCGGCACGCCGACCGCCGACACCGCGAACACGTACAACCGGAACAGCGGCGCCGGCACCCCTGCCACCCGCAAGGCCTGGTTCACCAGGAACAGCCCCGCCAGCAGATACACCAGCCGGCGCCGCCATCCCCCGGGGAGGAGCACCGTCACCAACCGGGCGGCGCTCAGGCCGATCAAAACCCAGAGCAGGAGCCTCCAGGTCGGGGCCAACACCGGGTAGAGCGCGAAGGGAAGCCCCACGCCCACGAGAACGGCGGCCGCCACGGCTCGCTCGGCCAGAAACCGCCACCTCTCGGAAGCCGAAAGGCGTTCGCGGTTTCTCCGCAGCAGGCCGGCCACCGCGGCGGCCAACGCCACCTGGAGCGCCACCACCCAGCCGGCGCGGGCCCAGAACCGCCGATCGGGCCACCGGATGCTGCGCACCCCGGACGCGAGCGTGTCCGGCCTGAAAGCCTCCGCGAGGGACGCCAGGTACCCGGCCGAGAGCATCGTCGGGGCTGACCGGCGCCACAGGGCGCTGCGCACCGTCTCGAGCAGGCGGTCCGTCTCCGCCAGGAGGCTCTCGATCCGCAACCGGGCATCCTCGGCCCTTTTCTGGAGGCCCAGATAGGGCTTCGCGGCCCGGGCCACCGCCTGGAGCGCGGCGTCGGCGCTCCGGGAGGCCGCGCGGAACGCCTCGGCCCCCTCCTTTGCCAACTCCTTGGGCGCCGTGTTCCGCCACGCGGCCCACCGGTCGCGCTCCGCTTCCCACTCGGCTTTGCGTCGGTCCAGGGTGCTCAGGACCCCCTGGACCGGACCGGTGGCCTCCTCCAAGGCCGCCCGTTCGGCCTCCAGGAGCGCCTTGATCTCGGCCACCTCCTCGTACCCGAAATCCCCGGCCCGCGTGAGGGCCTCCAGCCGCGCCCCCAACTCCCCCACCCGGCTGTCGAGTTCCCCGAGGGCCGCTGCGATCTCCTGGGGATCCGGGAACCCGGCGATCTCCGCCTCCAGGGCGGCCCGCCGCTGTTCCAGCTCTGCCGCCTTCGGAATCAGATCCGCCAGGCCCGGCACCTCGGGGGCCGCCGGGGCGGATTCCGGGGCCGGCGGGGCGGGGGGCTTCGGGGCCTCCTGGGCCCGGGCGGGGGCCGCGAGCCAGAGGGCGGCCGCAAGCCCGACGGAAACGAACGCGCGCACCACGGGACACCTACCGGCCGAAGAGCTTCTGGAGGCCCTGGTCAATGGCCTTCTTCTCCCCCTCGCCCACCGGGAGCTTCTTGAGCACCTTCTCCTCCAGGACCTTCTGGGCCTTCTTCTCCAGGACCTTGCCGCCCATCCGGGCCAGGGCCTCGGTGTCGAGGCCGTAGGCCGGGGCCTCGGCCGTGCCGGTGAGCCGCAGGGGCACCCGGGACCAGCCCTGCTCGTCGGTAAGGGCGTCCAGGACCTCGCCTTGCCGCACGAGCCGGGCGGCAATCCGGCGGGGCAGGGCCACCGCGAGCTTGAGATCCAGGGCCTTGTCCACAAGCCCCACGGTGCCCGTGCCCGTGGCCTGGACGTCGGGCCCGTTCAGGACGAAGCTCCGCACCGTGCCCACCCCCCCGGCCGCCCCAGCGTCGAGCTTGAGGCTGTAGAAGTTCAGGGTCTCGAGCTCCTTCACCTGGAAGAGCTCCGCGAACTGCTTGACCAGGGGGTGGTTGAGGATCTTCCCGTCCTTGGCCTCGGCCCGGAGGTCGGCGGTGAGGGCCTCGAGGTCGCCATCCCGGCCGGAGGCCTTGGCCTCGAGCTCCACCACCCCCGTCATCGTGTTCTCGAGGGCCGGGGAGAGGGCCGGCAGGAGCTGGGCCAACTGGGTGCCGACGAGCGTCAGGTCGGCCTCGAAGGCCGGCCCCTCGGAGGCCAGGTCGGCCCCGGCCGCGGCCTGGAGTTCCCCGCCGTACACCCTGGCCTCCAGGGGCTTCACCGAGAGCCTGCCCCCGAGGAGCTCCACGTGGGCCCGGAACCCCTCCAGGGCGAGCCCGCCGGCCCCGAGGCGCCCGATCTCCAAGTCGCCCACGGCGTCGAGCGGCGGCGCCGCAGGCTCTCCGGCCGCGGCCGGGGCCTGGGGCTCCGCCCCCGCCGGCGGGGCCGCGGCCCCCTCCTCGGCCGGGGGCAGGAGGGCCAGGAACGGGTCGGCCAGGAGCTCGGGCGAGGTGAGGCGGAAATCCACCCGGGGCGGGGTGGCTCCGTAGCGGGCCGTGGCCGTGAGGTCCACGGTCTGGCCCGCCACCTCGGCCCGGAACCGGGAGAGCTCCACTACCGACTGGGCCGGGTCAAGGCCGGCCGCGAGGTCGAGGCGAACGTCCGCGGGTTCGCCTCGGTCCGCCCCCCGGGCGAGCACGAGGCCCTTCACCCCGGCGACGCCGGCGAGATCCATGGGGCCGCCGGCGGTTCCCTTCACGTCGAGGTCCAGCGAGAACACCCCGGCGGCCGGCACGAGCCCCCCCTCGCCCAGCAGGGGGCGCAGGGCCGGCAGGTCGAACGAGGCGATGCCGAGCTTCGCCTCCAGGCGCCGGGTCTGGGGGTTCAGGGTGCCGGCCACGGAGAACCGGCCCTCGGCGGCGAGCGGGAGCTTGGCCGACAGCTCGAACGGCACCGGCCGGTCGAGGGCGAACCCCCGGATCCGGCTCTCCACCTCGTCCAGCACGTAGGTGCGGGTCGGCTCGGCCGCCCGGTCCTCGAACGCGATCCGGCCCCGCTCGAGCGAGAAGAGGGCGATCGCCACGGCCACCGGGAGCTCCCCGGCCTCGGCCGGCTCGGTCTTCGGCGCCGCGGGTTCGGCGGTGGGTTTCTCCCCTCCGCCGGCCAGCAGATCCTGGACGTCCAGGCTTCCGTCCGGATTTCGCACCACACGGATCCGAGGCGCCACGAGCCGGATCTCCTTGAGATCCACCCGGCGCTGGAGAAGGGCCCAGAGGTCCCACCGGATCAGAATCCTCTCGGCCGCCACCAGGGGCTCCGGGGCCCCCTCGGCCCGCACGTCGAGCCCGTCCAGATGGATGCCGGTGAACCCGGCCCCGGCGTCGGCGATGGTGACCTTGCGGTGAAGCTTCTCTTCCAGGGGCGGCACCACCCAGGCCAGGATCCGCTCCTTGGTCAGGTACAGCTTCAGGGCCACGGTGGCGGCCACGGCCAACACGACCAGGATCCCAACCACCCACAGGAGAATCTTCCCACCCTTTCGCATCTCGCTCTCTCCTTTCTGCGCCCGCCCCGGGGGCCCGCGCAGGCGGACCCCACCCGGCCCCGGGGGATTTCGTCCGGCCCAATCTATCACCGAATCGGATGGGGGAAAGCGGGAAACCCCCGAGCCGCCGTGCCCGCGGCAGCGGGGAATCCCGCCGGGGCGGGCGCTACCAGTACTCGTCCACCGTGTCCCAGGGGGAGCGGAGCGTGGGGCGGGTCTTGTGGGGCCGGCGGGGCTTCCCGCCCCCGAGCACGAACACCACGGCGGCCCCGGCCACGAACCCGCCGATGTGGGCCCACCAGGCGATGCCGCCGGCCCCCCCCGCCGCAAGGGACGCCGTGCCGCTCAGGAACTGGAGGAAGAACCAAAGCCCCAGGAAGAAGTAGGCCGGCAGTTCCACGAAGGTGAAGAAAAAGAAGATGGGCAGAAGGGTCACCACCCGGGCCGTGGGGTAGAGGAGAAAGTACGCCCCCATGACCCCGGCGATCGCCCCCGAGGCCCCCACGGTGGGGATGGGGGAGCCCCAGTTGAAGAAGAGGTGCAGGAGCGCCGAGGCGATGCCGCAGAACACGTAGAACAGGGCGTACCCCAGGTGGCCGAACCAGTCCTCCACGTTGTCGCCGAAGATCCACAGGGTCCACATGTTCCCCAGGATGTGCATGAACCCGCCGTGGAGGAACATGGAACTGAAAAACGGGACCACCTGCTCCAGGAACCCGAAGTGGACCCGCACCAGGGGATCGCTGTACCGGGCCGGCACGAGGCCGTAGTGCATGAAGAACCGCTGGAGCCCGGCGGGCCCCAGGCCCAGCTCGTAGAGGAACACCAGGGCGTTCACCCCGATGATGGCGTAGGTGACGTAGGGGGTGCGGCGGTGGGGAATCGTGTCCCGGATGGGAATCACGTCTCACCCCCCGTCGCCGGAGGGCGGAGCCGGCCCGCCTCCTCCTCGCGCATGAGCTTGAACTCGATGGAGTCCACCAGGGCCTGCCACGAGGCCTGGATGATGTTCTCGCTCACCCCGACGGTGCCCCAGGTGTCCACCCCGTCGCTCGACTCGATCAGGACCCGCACCTTCGACTCGGTGCCCCCGCCCGAGGTCAGGACCCGCACCTTGAAGTCCACGAGCCGCACCGACCGGATCACCGGGTAGAACTTCTCCAGGGCCTTCCGCAGGGCCGCGTCCAGCGCGTTCACCGGGCCGTTCCCCAGGGCGGCGGTGTGCTCGCTCACCCCGTCCACCTTGACCAGGATCGTGGCCTCGGCGATGGGCTCCTCGTCCTCGGTGCGCTTTTCGTCGATCACCCGGAACCCCACCAGGTCGAAGAACTTCCGGTGCCGGCCCAGGGCCTTCTTGAGCAGCACCTCGAAGCTCCCCTCGGCCCCCTCGTACTGGTACCCCTCGGCTTCCAGGTGCTTCACCCGCTCGAGCACCTTGCGGGCGAGCTCGCTCCCCTCCTCCAGGGGGATCCCCAGCTCCTGGGCCTTGGAGAGCACGTTGGACCGGCCCGAGAGGTCGGACACCAGGACCCGCTGGACGTTCCCCACGAGCCCCGGGTCGATGTGCTCGTAGGTCAGGGGGTTTCGCCGCACGGCCGAGACGTGGACGCCGCCCTTGTGGGCGAACGCGCTGTCGCCCACGAAGGGCTGGTGTTTGTTGTGCTGGAGGTTCGCCAGCTCGTCCACAAACCGGGAGACCTCCCGGAGTTTGCGCAGCCGGTCCATGGAGATGCACGACCGGCCCATCTTGAGGATCAGGTTCGGGATGATCGAGATCAGGTTCGCGTTGCCGCACCGCTCGCCGAACCCGTTCACGGTGCCCTGCACGTGGCTCACCCCGGCCGTGACGGCCGTGAGGCTGTTGGCCACGGCGAGCTCGCCGTCGTTGTGACAATGGATGCCGAGCACCGCGTCCGGAAACCGGGCCTTCACCTCGCCCACGATCCGGCCCACGTCCCAGGGCAGGGAGCCGCCGTTGGTGTCGCACAGCACCACCACGTCGGCCCCGCCCCGCACGGCCGCCTCCAGGGTCTCCAGGGCGTAGCCCGGGTTCGCCTTGTACCCGTCGAAGAAATGCTCGGCGTCGTAGATGACCTCCCGGCCCTGGGCCTTGAGGTACCGGACCGAGTCCTCGATAAGCTCCAGGTTCTCCTCCAGGGGGATCCGCAGCGCCTCCTCCACGTGGAGATCCCACGATTTGCCAAACACCGTGACCGTGGGGGTTTCAGCCTCGAGGAGCGCCTGGATGCTCACGTCGTCCTCGGGGGCCACGCCGCTGCGGCGGGTGCTCCCGAAGGCCGTGAGCCTGGCGTTCTGGAGTTTGAGACGCCGGGCCTCCCGGAAAAACTGGATGTCCCGGGGGTTCGAGCCGGGCCAGCCGCCCTCGATGTAGTGGATGCCCAACTCGTCGAGCTTCTCGGCGATGCGCAGCTTGTCCTCGACCGTGAACGAGATGTCCTCGGCCTGGGTGCCGTCTCGAAGCGTCGTATCGTAGATCCGGATCATCGGGCTCATCTCGAGTTGGAAGGCTGGAAGGCTAGTGGTCCGTCTCACAAAAAGCATGCAAATTGCGGCGGTGGGGCTGGGGATCCGACGGAGCGCGACGGCCGAGCAGCCCGGGCCG
>NZ_BAAHXI010000089.1:0-11678 GCF_054656955.1 Deferrisoma palaeochoriense | reverse complement strand
ACGACCGTTGGCGAGCCATTGGTGGGCTCATGGCGAGGGAGACATCGGCTGAGTGCCGGATGCAGCGACTGTAGGAGCCACGCCCGGCGCTCCGCCAGGCCCCTTGCCGGGCCGAATTTGGTATGACTTCTGAATTCTGGCCCCTGATACGGCAGCCGCTCCCACAGGTTGGGACAGCCGCTGACGCTGGAATCCCAAAGGACTTTCGCGTCCTAGCGTCCTAGCGTCCCAGCGGGCAGCCAGCTCCCGGGGCTCAGCCGCCGGCCGTTTCGGGGACCACCTCGCGGATCGGGGCGAAGGAGAACTCGGAGAGGAGGCGCCGCAACCGGGGCTCGGTGCGGCGGAGGTTGAGGTAGTGGCGAAACCGGCTCTTGAGCCCGGCGCCCTCGATGCGGGGCTGGTCGGGGTCGAGCTCCCAGGGGTGCACGTAGAACACGAACGGCCGGCGGTCGGCCCGCAGGATCCGCCGGAGGGCCCATCGGGTCACGGCGTAGGGCAGCAGCCGGAAGTACCCCCCGCCGGCGGCCGGCCAGTTGCGGCCCAGGAGCCTCACCGGCGTCACCGGCACTTCCAGGAGGCTCGGGCTCCCCGGCTCCGCGCCCGGGTCCAGGGGCACCCAGTTCCCGGCCCCTTCCCCCTCGAGTCGCTCCAGCCGAAACGGGAACCGGGGCCACTCGGCCAGGCCGTAAAGGTCGTGGCGCACCGGGAACACGCTGGAGTCGTACGTGAAGCCGGCTTCCAGCAACTCGTCGAAGGCCCACAGGGTCGTGGGGCCGATGGAATAGCTGGGGGCCCGGTACCCCCGGACCTCCACCCCGGCCAGGTCCTCCAGGAGCCCCTTGGCCCGGCGGACGTCGTCGCGAAACGCCTCCCGGGTCAGCGTGGTCACCCGGCGGTGGCCGTACCCGTGGCAGGCGATCTCGTGGCCGGCCGCCGAGATCCGGCGCACGAGGCCCGGGCACCGCTCGGCCACCCATCCCAGCACGAAAAAGGTGGCCCGCACCCCGAACTCCGCGAGGACCTCGAGCACCCGGTCGGTATTGCGCTCGACCCGGAGCTCCCGGGCCTCCCAGGTCTCCGGGGGGCATACGGCCTCGAAGGCCGAGACGTGGAAGTAGTCCTCCACGTCCACGGTGAACGCGCTGGGGAACGAGGGCGAGGGCTGGGGCAACGAATCCGTCCTTGGCGACCGGGGCACAGGGCGAGGGGGCCGGCTACTTGATTCCCCGGACCTCCTCGTAGGTGGTCATGCCGTCCACGGCCTTGGTGAGGCCGTCCTCGATCAGGGTCCGAAATCCGTTGGCCCGCGCCGCCGCCGCGATCTCCTGGGCCGAGGCCCCGCCGAGGATCAGCTGGCGCATCTCGTCGTCCGGCACGAGGAGCTCGAACACCCCGATCCGGCCCCGGTACCCGGTGCCCCCGCAGGCCCGGCAGCCCACGGCCCGGTAGAGGTGGGGGTTTTCCCGGCCCGTGGCCCGGCGTAACTCCTCCTTGACGGGCTCCGGCGGGTCGAACGACTCCAGGCACTCCGGGCACAGCCGCCGCACCAGGCGCTGGCCCAGCACGGCGGCCAGGGCCGAGTAGAGCATGAACGGCGCCACCCCCTGCTCGAGCACGTGGGGAATCACGCCCAGTGTGTTGTTGAACACCATGCGGGCGAACACCAGGGTCCGGCCCAGGGCGGCCTCCACCACGGTGGAGAGGACCTCGGTGCTCGGCACCTCGCCCACCATGAGGTAGTCGAGATCCTGCTTCGCGAGCGCCTTCAACCCCTGGGCGAAGGTGAGCCCGGCCCGCTCGTTGGGCTCCGCCTGGTTGATGTCCGCGAGCCGGTTCTTGATGGGATTTTCGTAGGTGAAGGTCACCCGGTGGGGGCTCTTGAGCGCGTTCAGGCTCGCGTAGATCGTGGAGGTCTTCCCGCTGTCGGGCGGCCCCACCACGAGCACCAGCCCCCGCTCGGCCGAGATGACCCGGCGGTACGTCTCGAGCATCTCGGGGGTCATGCCGAGGTTCTCGAGCCGGAGCTCCTCCTTGGAGAAGGGCTGCTGAAACGTCAGGACCACCTGCTCGCCGTTTCGCACCGGGAAGGTGGCCACGTCCACGTCGTAGAACTGGTCCTCGCTGCGCACCCGGAAGTACCCCTCCTGGGGCAGGCGCCGCTGGAGGATGTCCATCCCGCTCAGGATTTTGAGCCGGTTCACGATGTTCTGGGCGTACTCCTTCGGGGGGGTCACCAGGGTCTCCAGGTGGCTGTTCACCCGCAGCTTCACCTGGACGGCCGACTCCTCGGGCACGATGTGCACGTGGGTGGCCTTCTTGTCGAGGGCCGCCAGGAGCACCGAGTTCACGATCTTGACGATCGGGGCCTCCGAGGCCGACTCGAGGGCGTCCTCCAGGTTCTCCTCGGCGGTCCGCTGGAACTCCTGGGGCGTGATGATCTCCAGTTCCCGCTGGGCCTTGAGGTCGAGGGCATCCTCCCACTTCTCCGATTTGGGGAAGAGCTCCCGGAGTTTTTGCTTGATGCCGTACATGGACGAAACCACCGGCGCCACCCGAAGCCCCGTCATGAACCGCAGTTCGTCGATGACCCGGTAGTCCTGGGGGTTGGCCATGGCCACCGTGAGCGTTTTCTCGTCCCGCTCCACCGGCACCACGTAGTTCTTCTTCATGAACCGTTCGGACACGAGCTCCACGAGTTCCCGGGGCACCTGGTACTTGGCCAGGTTGATGGCGGGGACGGCGAGCTGGCGGGACAGGAGGTACTCCAGGTCCTCCTCGGTCACGTAGCCCTTCTTGATCAGGATGGAGCCCAGCCGCTCGCCGGTGCGGCGCTGGTCGGCCATGGCCTCGGCCAACTGCTCGCTCGTGATGATCTTGAACTCGATCAGGAGCTGTCCGAGCCTTTTTCGCATGGTGCCAGCCTCTCTACGCTGGGCGGCGAGGCGGCTGGTCGGCGCGGCGGCCAAACCCCGGCCGAACCGGAGGACCGCGGCCAATCCTCACCTTCGTCGCAAGACATGGCGATCCCCCCCTCTCCCCTACCCCTCGGCCGCCTCCTCGTCGGGGGGCGGCGCGTCGGCCGGCCCGTCCTCTTCGTCCGGAGCGAACCCTTCCTCCTCGTACGGCCCATCCTCGCCGACCCGGCCGGCCGGGCGGAAGGTCTCGAACACGGCCCGGTGCTGGCGGTAGAGGAAGTCCACCACCCGCAGCAGATCCTCGCGCAGGTGCTCCATGGCCTCCCGATGGGCCGCGAAGGAAAGCCCGTTGGGCGGGGGTTTTTCCAGGAAGGCGCTGGCGCCCGCCTCCAGGACCCGCCGCCGCACGGGCGAGAGGTCCACGTCGCTCAGGTACACCAGGGGCACGTGGGGGAACCCCTCGGCCAGGTACCGCACGGTTTCCCGTTCGGCCCCGTTCGGCCCGCTGCCCACCACCGCCACCGAGAACCAGCCCGCCGATCCCTCCTCGGCGAGCGCCTCTTCCAGGGCCTCCAGGCTCTCGAATTCGTCGTACGCGACCCCGTAGGCCTCGAACCACTCGCAGGCCTCGTTTCGGACGCGGGGATCCGGGTCGAACAGGAACACCTTGGGCTCCGGGAACTCCCACTCGCCCCCCAGAAGGCCCCTCCGGGCCTCCTCCAGGAGCCGCATCCGGCGCTTCCACTGTTCCTTGAGCCGGGCGAGCCTCTCGTTGAACTCGGCCTCCCGCCTCTCCACCTCGGCGAGCCGGCGGCGAAGCTCCTGCTCCAAGGAGGCGAGGGCCTGCTGCTTCTGCTTGAGCTTCGCCAGGACGGCCGGGTTCGCGCCGGGGCCCGGGGCGGCCCGGGAAAACCCGGACGCCACGGCCGTGACCTGGGCCTCGAGCCGGTCGAGCCGGCGCCGGAGGTCCTCGTCGTCCTTGGCCTCCTGCGTCGGGGGGGCCTTCCGGCCCTCCTGGTCCCGCCGCACCTGCTCGGCCACCTCCCGGATCAGGGCCGGGCCCAGCTCCCGCTGGTCTTCCACGTACCCGTGCAGCAGGGCCGCGTCGCAGAGCACATTCACAAGCCGCGGGATCCCGCCCGTGGCCTCGTGGATGATCGGGATCACCTCGGTCGGGAACACGGGGGCCCGCTCGGGGTCGGTCACCACGCGGCTCAGGCGGTGGTGGATGTACTCCCCCACCTCGCCGACGCTCAGGGGGCCCAGGTGGTAACGCACCGTGATCCGCTGGCGCAGCTGCTCGAGCTCGGGGCTGTCGATGAGGTCCCGGAGCCCCGGCTGGCCCGCCAGCACCAGGTGCAGGAGCTTCACCTTCTCGGTCTCCAGGTTCGAGAGCATCCGGAGGCCCTCGAGGGTGGAGACCGCCAGGTTCTGGGCCTCGTCCACGATCACGACGCAGTTTCGGCCCTCGCGGTAGCGGGCGATCAGGAACTCGTTCAGGGTGCTCAGGAGCGCCGTTTTGGAAAGGCCCCGGGGGTTCAGGCCAAAATCCTCGAGGATGAGCTCCAGCAGTTCCTTGTAGCTCACCCGGGTGTTCGTCACCTGGCTCAGGACCAACGAGTCCCCGAGGTTCCGGACCAGGGTTCGCAGGAGGGTGGTCTTCCCGGCCCCCACCTCCCCCGTGACCATGACGAACCCGCTGCGGGACTCCACCCCGTAGGTCAGGTGGGCCAGGGCTTCCCGGTGGTTCTTACTCAGGTAGAGAAAGTCCGGGTCCGGGGTCAGGGAGAAGGGTCGTCCCGACAGCCCGTAGAACTCGGTGTACATGCCGCGTCACCCCGCGCCGGAGCTACTTGGCGCCCTTGCCGAACAGGACCACCTTGACGGTCTCGAGGATGATGGAGAGGTCCATCCAGAACCCCATCCGCTTGATGTAGTACAGATCGTACCGGAGCTTCTCCAGGGCGTCCTCCTTGGTGGAGCCGTAACTGTACTTCACCTGGGCGAGCCCGGTCACCCCCGGCTTCACGGTGTGGCGCTGGACGTAGTAGGGGATCTCCCGGGCGAGCTGCTCCACGAAAAACGGCCGCTCCGGCCGGGGGCCCACGAAGCTCATCTCCCCCTTGAGCACGTTGATGAGCTGGGGGATCTCGTCGATCCGGGTCTTGCGGATGATCCGGCCCACCCGGGTGACCCGGTCGTCCTTGTCCCGGGCCCACACCGGGCCGGTGTGGGCCTCGGCGTCGGTGCGCATGGACCGGAATTTCAGGACCTCGAACCGCCGGCCCCGCTCCCCCACCCGCTCCTGGCGGAAGAACACCGGCCCCGGGGAGTCGAGCTTGATGGCCAAGGGCACCACGGCCCAGATGGGGGCGGAGAGCACGAGCCCCAGGAGGCTCGCCGTGAAGTCCACGACCCGCTTGATGAGGAGCACCACCGGGTGCTTCGAGAACCCCTCCGAGAAGATGAGCTGGCTCGGCCGCAGGTGCTCCACCAGCATCTTCCCGGTGAGCTCCTCGTAGAAGGCCACCCCGTCCAGTACCGGCTTTCCGGAGAGCCGAAGCTCCAGGAGCTCCCGCACCGGGAACTTCCCCCGCCGCTCCCCGATGGCCACCACCACCCGGTCCACGTCGCTCCGCCGGGCCACCTCGAGGAGATCCTCGAACCCGCCCAGAACCCGGGGCAGCCCGTCCCGCCCCCTGGCCTCGTCCGGGTCGGCCGCGAGGCATCCCACCACGTGGAACCCGAGAGTCTTACGGGCCTGGGTCTCCCGGTACACCTTGCGGGCCAGGTCGCCCGCCCCCACGAGCAGGATGCCCACGGAGAGGCCCCGGCTCGACAAGACCGCCGTGTAGCCCAGGCGCCACAGCACCACCACCCCGATCACGATCCCCACGAACAGGACGAAGATGCCCCGGCCCAGGATGAGATCGGGGTACAGGTAGTAGGCGAACGCGAGCAGGATGCTCGCAACCCCCAGGGCCTGCAGGAGCCGCACCATGAGCTCCCGGCGGCTGTTCAGCACCCGGAGCTCGTAGAGGTCGTGGTAGTAGAACGACACCTGGGTCACGAGCACCACGGCCCCGACCCGCAGCCACTCGAAGGGGTCGTTCAAGAGAAACCGCACGTCGCCGCCGAACCGCAGGGCCATCGCGGCCAGCACCGCGGCGAGGATCAGGACGTCCTCCACCGCAAAGAGCGTGAAGTGGCGAAGCGTCAGGGTCCGACGCATCGGCTCTCCCCCGGGGCGTTCCCGCGCGGGTCAGTAGTACTTGTAGTAGTAATAGCCGGCCCCTCCGTACCCGTACCCGTAGCCGCTCCGAAGGCTCTCCACCCGGTTTAGCACCGTGCCGAGGAGCTTCTCCCGGGGCACGGCGTCCACCGCCTGCTTCACGAGCCCCCGGTGGGTCTTGTGGGCCCGGACCACCAGGAGGATGCCGTCCACCGCGTCGGCCACGAAGTTCACGTCGCTGATGGGGTGGAGCGGCGGGGTGTCGAGGATGATGTAGTCGTACTCCGTGCGCACCCGGGCGATGAAATCCTCGAACTCGGGGCTCGCCAGGAGCTCGGCCGGGTGGCCGTCGACGGCGCCGGCCGTGATGACCGAAAGCCCGTAGAACGGGGTCGTCCGCACCACCTCCTCCAGGGCCGCCCGGCCGTGGAGGAGGTCCCCCAGGCCCGGGGTGCCGGGGAGCCCCAGGAGCCGGTGGATCCGGGGGCGCCGGAGGTCGGCGTCCACGAGGAGCACGGCCTTCGTGGCGTCCTGGGCGAGCACCGCGGCCAGGTTCGCCGCCGTGACGCTCTTTCCCTCCCCCTTGAACGCGCTCGTGATCACCAGGGTCTGGATCCGGCCGTCCAGGTTCGCCCGCTCGATGCGGCTCCGAAGGCCCCGGTACTGCTCGGCGATCACCGACATCGGCTTGTGGAGCGCCACCACGTGGGGGTCCACCCCCTTGAGGTTCTCGGGATCGGGGGCCTGGGTCACCACCACGCCGGACCGCCGGCGGCGCCGGACGGGCCGGCCCGGAACGCCGGCCGCGGGGGGCTCAGGAGCCGCCACCGCGGCCTCGGCCGCCACCGCCGGCCCCGGCTCCAGGGCTCCTTCCTTTCCCGCCTTCTCCAACGCCTTGAGGATCTTGCTCATCCGTCTCCTCGCTTCGATTGGCCCGGACGTCACCAGGCCGCGCTCAACTGGGCCGTGACCCGGTTTTCGTGGTAGTCGTCCTGCGGGAGGTCGTCGTAGCGTTCCCGGTCGTGGGTGAGGCTCACCCGGACCGACCAGACGCGGCCCCAGGCCCACCGCACGAACCCGTTCCAGCGATGGCGGCGGAAGCGGTCTTCGGCCGCGTCGGACATCCGCCGGGAGAATCGGTAGCCGGCGCCCCAGAACCCGCCCCGGCCGACGCCCGCCGACAGGTCGGCTCCGGCCGAGGCTTCCCAGTAGTCGTCGTCGGCCGCGCCCGCCCCGTCCACCCGGGTCTCCGCGTCCACCACCGAGGCGGAAACCCGCGAGGTGAGCCGCCGGCCCCACCGGGTGGACAGCGCCCCGCTGGCCCGGCGGGTCTTGGTGAGCTGGGTGAACTCCGTGCGCGACGAGGCCGGCTCGTAGGACCACCCCTGGGACACCCCGATCGTGCCCGAAGTGTACTCCGAAAACCGGTGGCTTGCGTCGAGCCCCCAGGTCACGGACCGCTCGTCCCCGCCCTCGTCGGGCCGCACCCACTGGTACCCCACCCGAGCCGAGGTGGTCGTGCGGGCCGACCACGACCGGCTCAGGCTCACCGAAACCCCGTGGCTCCAGTACCGGTCCCCCTCGTCCGGCAACCCCCGGTCCACCGCGTAGGACACGCCCACCGTGGTCGGCCGCGGGTCGGCCAGGGGCAGGAACGTCCGGCTCCATCCGACCGTCCCGCTGTGGTTGTCCCGGCGCTCCCCCGTGCTCACCTCCTCGGTACGGCCGAACCCGTACCCCAGGCTCCATCGCCCGGCCCGACCCCCGCCCCAGCCGAGGCCGGCCGAGGCCCGGTGCGACCGGGTGTCCTCTCCCTCGGCGTCGTCCGAGACGTAGTTGCGGTACGAAAACCCGTAGGAGGCGTTGTGGGTGGCCGAGGCCCCGAGGCGCCAGGTGTACCCGGCCGAAAGCGCGTACTCGTCGGACCGGTTCCGGAACCCCGCCGCCACCCCGGTGGGCCCGCCGCCGAATCCCTCCTCCAGATTCTGGCTGACGTGGCCGTTCACGTACGTGGTGACCCGGGGCGAGGCGATCCACCGCACCCCACCGGCCAGCGCATGGGTCGTGGTGTTCTCATCGGACACCGCGGAGCTTTCGTAAAGCCCCGTGCTCAGGCGGTAATCAAGTGATCCGAGGAGCCGCGGGGACCGCCGCTCCCAGCCGAGCCCGAGGGAACCGTCGGCCCACCAGGCGTCCCGCCGCTCCCGATCCTGGTCCAGGTTGTCGGTGTAGGTGAGCCCCACCCCGGCCGAGAGCCGCCAGCGCGACACCGCGCCCGTCGGGAGGAGCCCCTCCACCCCGGTCTCGTAGCCCCCGTAGTCCAGGAACTCCCGATAGCGGGTGAGCTGCCGCTCGAACGGATCCGGCTCGGCCGGCTCCGCCGCCGGCGCCGCCGAGGCCGTCAAAGCCCCCACCAGGGCGAGGATTCCCGCGGCCCGGATCATGGCACCACGATCACGTCACCGGGCCGGAGCACGAAATCCCCCTCACCCCTCTTGAGGATGGCCCCCGCGTCCACCGGGGTGCGGGTCTCCTTGCCGTCCACCCACCGGATGAGCATCACGCTGTCGGTGTCCGCAAACTCCTGGAACCCCCCGGCCATGGCCAGGACCTGGAGGAAGGTCTTGGGGCTTCGGAGCTTCATGGCGCCGGGGCTGTTCACCCGCCCCAGGAGGTAGATGGTGTAGCTGTTGATCTCCACCAGGCTCACCGTGACCACGGGGTCGGTGTAGTACTCCTTCAGCCGGGCCGTGAGCTCCTCGGTCAGCCCCTGGAGCGTCAGGCCCTCGACGAACATCTCCCCCACCAGGGGCAGGGTGATCCGGCCGTCGGGCCGCACCCACACCTGTCGGGACACGTCCGGGTTCTTCCACACCTGGATGTCGAGGACGTCCTCGATGCCGATCCGGTACGGGGGCCGCTCCACCACGACGTCCGCGGCACCCCACGCCGTCGCCGCCCCCAGAAGCACGATTCCCACCACCGCCGTCCACACCCGGCCCATCGCTTCCTCCTCTCCCGGTTCGGCCTACTCCAGGCCGGTTTCCCGAATCTTGTACAGGAGCGCCTTGTAACTGATGTCCAAAAGCTCCGCGGCCTTTTTGCGGTTCCACCGGGTATGCTCGAGCACCTTCTCGAGCACCCGACGCTCGGCCTCCCGGGCCGCCTCCCGCGACACGTCCTTCAGGGTGCGGCCCTCGTATTCCGAAAAATCCGGCACCTCGTCGGCCGGTGCCGCGTCCGCGGACTGCGCGGCCTGGCGCCGGTGGTAGCGCATCTCCTGGCGAACCCCCTCTAGATCGCCCACGATCACGATGCGTTTGACGTAGTTTTCGAGCTCGCGCACGTTGCCGGGCCAGTGGTACTCCTTCATTTCCTCCAGGAGTTCCGCCGGGATCTGCACCCCGGGCCGGCCGTACTGCTTGGCGAACCTCCGGCAGAACTGGTCGGCCAGGTACGGGATCTCGTCGGCCCGCTCCCGCAGGGGCGGCAGCACGATGCTCACCACGTTGAGCCGGTAGTACAGATCGGTGCGGAAGCGCTTCTGGCGGACCTCCTCCTCGATGTCCCGGTTCGTGGCCGCCACCACCCGCACGTCCACGGGGATCGGGCCCTTGCCGCCGAGGCGGGACACCTCGTGGTCCTGGAGCACGTGGAGCAGCTTCGCCTGCAGGTCCACGTGCATCTCGGTGATCTCGTCGAGGAACACGGTGCCCCCGTCCGCGTACTCGAATTTGCCCTTCTTCGTGCGGTGGGCCCCCGTGAAGGCCCCCTCCTCGTACCCGAACAGTTCGCTCTCCAGGAGGTTTCGGGGAAGGGCCGCGCAGTTCACCTTGACGAAGGGCGCCTTGGCCCGGCTCGAGCCCTCGTAGATCGCTCGGGCGAGCAGATCTTTCCCCGTGCCGCTCTCCCCCCGGATGAGCACGGTGATGTCGGTGTCGGCGATCCGGTCCACGATCGCCTGCACCTCCCGCATCCGCCGGCTGTGGCCGAACAGGAGCTGGTAGGCCCCTCCGGTGGCGAGTCGGTTGCGAAGGGTTCGCACCTCGGCCTCGAGCCGGATCCGGTCCCGGAGCCGCACCAGGGCCGCGTCGAGGGCGTCGGGCTCACAGGGTTTCTCCAGAACCTCGAACGCCCCCAGTCGCATGCACTCCACCACGGCGTTCACGTCGCGCCGGCCGAGGAGCATAAGCACCAGGGCCTCGAACCCCTCGGTGCGCACCGTGGTGAGCACGGACCGGCCGTCCATGTCCGGGAGGCTCATGTCCACGAACACCGCGTCGGGCCGCAGCCTCTCCACCATGTCCAGGCCGTCTCGCCCGTTCGTGGCGTGATACACCCGGAACCCGTCGTTCTGGCAGGCGGTCCGAAGGTGGTCCGCGGTGAGGCCGTCGCCCTCGATGACCAGGATGCAGGGATTCATGTCGTGAGAGTTTGCTCGGAAAGGTGGGGGCCCGAAACACCAAACGAGGGCCGAGTCTGCAATACGCATGCCAGGAGGCGGGACCCGAGCAGGGAGGAACCGCTATCCGCCCACGGTCCCCCGGGGGCCCTCCACCCCGGCAACCCGGCGCGTCCCGCCGGGTTTGGAGGCCCGCAGCGGCTCGTCCCGCACGGTTCCCGGCCCGAAGGCGGCCGGCGGAAACGAAGCGCCCCGGCAGGGAACCAAAGTTCCCAACCGGGGCGGAGGTGGCGGAAATGGATGTTTGTGTTACAGGGTGGGAAAACTTTTTCCCTCGACCCCGGAGCGACGGTCGGCGATGCGTCGGTCACCCCGGGCCGGAGGCGGTCAGGGGTTTGCCTTGGGCGCCCCCTCCAGGATCTCGGCGGCCTCGATCACCACGGGTTCCTTCGGCACATCCCGGAACCCGCGGACGGTAGCCGTGGGCACCGCGGCGATGGTGTCCACCACGTCCATGCCCTCCACCACCCGGCCGAACACGGCGTAGCCGTACCCCCGGGGCGTCTCGTCCCGGTGGTCCAGGAAAAGATTGTCCTTGAGGTTCACGAAAAACTGGGAGGTCGCGCTGTCCACGACCATGGTGCGGGCCATGGCGACGGTGCCCCGCCGGTTCGAGAGCCCGTTGGTGGCCTCGTTGGGGATCGGCGGATGGGTGGGCTTGGGCTGGAGATCCGCCGTGAGCCCCCCGCCCTGGATCACGAATCCCGGGATCACCCGGTGGAACACGGTGCCCGCGTAAAACCCCTCCCTCACGTACCGGAGGAAGTTTTCCACCGTCCGCGGGGCCTTGTCGGGGTAAAGCTCCAGCACGATCGTCCCTTTCGAGGTCCGAAGCGCCACCCGGGGGTTCTCCCCCGCGGCTGCGGCCCCGGCAACCATGAGGGCCCCCACGAGCAAGCTCACCAGCCGTTTCATCGGTCGTCCCTCCTCCTGCGAATCCGTTACTGAGACCAGCGAAAGTATTGTCAGATCCCCGTCGTTGTTGCGGCAACCCGCGGGTGGGGGCTGGTGGAGAGCCGGGTGCGGCCCCTTACCTCGCCGCGCCCCCACCACGCCTGGATTGCTTTGG
>NZ_BAAHXI010000088.1:0-11846 GCF_054656955.1 Deferrisoma palaeochoriense | reverse complement strand
TCGGCAGGGTACCCGGACCCCGGACAAAGCGAAAGGAGGTAGGGCTGAGGCGGGACCCTCCGGGACCGGGGAGCCCACGACGCGCCCGACGGCGCGCCCCCCTCGTGACTCCGGGCCCGATGGGCCGGGCTCCCGGACCCTGGCGCGCCCTCCTCAGGCGGCCGTGACCGACGGCGCCCGGGTGGCTTCGAGGGAGAGGCGGGCCAGCCGGCGGCTTTCGGCGTTAATCCGCTCCGACACCCCGAACAGGGTCCGGTAGTCGCAGGACACGATGTCGAGGAGGGTTTCCCGTTTGAAGGCCTCGGCCCCCTCCCTGCCCTCGTATCCGGCGGCCCGCAGCATCAGGAAGTGCTCGTCGGAGATGTCGGTGGGGATGCCCATCGCCTCCACGGCCTTCCGAAACCGGCCGCACTCGTTGAGGAGGTCCACGAAGCTCCGGCCCTGGAGCCCCACCTCGAGCCGGGGCCAGAGTTCCGGGGGTTTGTAGAGCACGTATTCGTACTCCATGGCCGAGGGGATCACCGACTCGTCGAACTCGAACCCGAACCGCTCGCGCTCGGTGTACCAGCGGCTGTGCTTGAACGGTCCGGGGGGAGTGACCATCACGGAGTCCGGCCCGAACTCCCGCAGGAGTTCCAGGTTCGCTTGGAACACGTCCTGGTCCGTCACGCCCTCCACGAGGGGGGTCGGGTAGATCAGGGCCAGCGACACGTCCACGTGGATCCCGGTGCGCCGCTCGGCCTCCCGGATGGCCCGGGCGGTCGCCACCAGGTCGGCCCGGGTCACGCCCTTGTTCATGACCACGTCATTGATCCGGTCGTGGCCGGTCTCGCCGCCGATGAACACGGCCCGGAGCCCCGAGCGCGCCATGATCTCGTACTGCCGCACCACCCGCTCGAACACCTCGGGGTTGGAGGCGTTCCGTACGGCCCGGCTCCCCATGCCGTAGCGCACCTGGAGGCCCGCTTCGAGGATGCCCTCGGCGATCCGGGCGCCGAAGGCCGGGGGGGTGTCGGAGCCGGCGAACCGGAAGATGCCCACGCCCTGGGCCACCATGGCCCGCATCTCCTCCACCACGTCCTCCACGGGCCGGGGCACGTACTTCTTGTAAAAATGGGGGTGGACGCAGAAGTGGCATTTGCCCCACGGGCACCCGAGGCTTTCGAGGAGCACGTGGATCCGCACCTTGCCGGGCCGCTCCCCGTAGCGGGGCACGGACTTCTTCACGAGCTTGACCGGCCGCTTTCTTCCCTTGCGGATCCCGCCGTCGGGTTCGCGCCAGATGGCGTTCTCGAACCGCCTGCCGGCGATGGCCCGTAGGAGGTCCTCCCGGGGCGCCCCGGGCATGGCGTCCAGGAGATCGAGGATTTTCGTCAGCGCGAACTCCCCCTCCCCCCGGATGGCCAGGTCGAAGGGGCTCCGCCGCAGCACCTCCTCCTCGTACAGGGTGGCGTGGTAGCCGCCGGCCAGCAGGAGGACGTCCGGGGCCCGCTCCCGCACCAGCGCCGCGAACCGCCGCGCCCACCCGAAGGCCTCGCCGTACCATAACTTCACGCCCACCACCGGGACCCCTTCCTCCACGACCCGCCACGCCAGATCGCTGAGCCGCGCTTCCATGGCCCGGCGCTGGAGGGCCGACTGGGCCTCCTGCAGGGCCACAGTGGCCGCGCCCACCGCCTTGACCCACCGGGGCGGGGGGCCCTCGCCCCTCCGGCCCAGGAGGAACGCATAGGTGGGCCGCAGAAGCCGGGCGATCGGCCCCACGGCGAGCCGGCGGAAAAAGTCGTCGGTGGCCCAGTCCTCGAGCCAGACCTCGTGGCCGTGCTGCTGGAGGTGGGTCGCCAGCACCCCGAGGCCGTTGTCGAAAAAGGTGTCGCTCGCCGACCGGCGGCGGGTGGTCAAGGAGTTCCACAGAAGGATCCGGGCCATGGTAGTCCTCGCGTGGTCCGTTTGGGCTGGAAAGCTGGGAGGCCGGAAAGCTCCCGGCTCCGGCCGGAAGTCCCCCGCCCCGCTTCGGGCGGCGCCCCTCTGGCCGCCTCGGCGGCCCCCGACACGTCTCCTCCGGGCCGGAGGGACGCGCCCGAAGGCTTCCGCGAGCGGGCGTCGTCCCCCTCCCCTTCGGCCGGAGGGCCGCCGGGCTTGAGGGGCAGGGCGCCCGTCACCCTGCCGCGAGCTTGTAGCTTCCGGTCTTCGGGGCCTCGGGCTCCATCGCGACGCGGCACGCCACGGGCGCCTCGCGGGCCAACCCTTCCGGGTCGATCCGGCAGCCCCGAGCCGGAACCACGTCGAGGAGGAACCCGTCCGGGGATCTCCCCACCCAGGCCAGGGCCACTTCCGGCCGGGCCTCGGCCCAGTTCCATAGCGTCCGGGCCTCCGGGGAAGGCACCCGGCCCTCCCGGCCCAACACGTGGAGGTACCCGTCCCCGTCCAGGAACCCGAGGTCGCCCGTGATGTAGTACCCCTCGGACCGGGTCGCGGCCGTGAGGTCCGGCCGGTTCCAGTAACCCGGCGACACCGTGGGGCCCCGGACCCGGATGGACCCCGCCTCCCCGGCCGGAAGCGGCCGGCCCTCGGGGTCGGTGATCCGCAGGTCCACGGCCCGGGTGGGACGCCCGGCCGTCGCCAGGAGCTCCTCGCGCAGATGCTCTTGGGGGTGTAGCAGGCACACCGGCGGGAGCGCCTCGGCCATGCCGTACCCCTGCTGGAGCACCGGCCCCAGCACCCCGAGGGCCTTGCGGATCCGAGCAGGGGGAGCGCCCTCGGTGCCGTAGATGACCGCCCGGAGCGATCGGGTATCACTGCGGGCGGCCCGCACCGCTTCCACGAACTCCGCGAGCATGGTGGGGGTCAGGAAGATCCGGGTCACCCCCCGGGTCTCGACCCACTCGGCGGCCCGGTCGGGGTCCCACGCCGGAAGGAACAGGTTCCTCGCCCCCGACAATACGGCCGGCAGGATCAGGGTGGAGCCCGCCGTGGCCAGGGGGATCGCGTGGAGGAACACCTCGTCGCGGCCCACGGGGGTGCGGTTCTCCCGCAGGGCATGGTAGAGGCTCGCCCCCCATCCCCGGCCCGTGCTCATGACCCCCTTGGGCTCGCCGGTCGTGCCCGAGGTGAAATTGATCGTTACGAGCCCGTCGGCCGAGCGGGGCACGGGGCTCGGGAGCGGCTCGGCCGACCCCAGGGCCCGCTCGTACGCCTCCCGGTCGCCCGTGAGGGGATCCACCAACAGGCCCGGGACCCCCGGGAGGACCTTCGGCCGAAACCCTAGATATGCCCGCGCCCCCACGGACTCGGCGATCCAGCCCAACCGGTCGTCCCCGGTGCCGGGCGGCACCGGCACGGCCACGGCCCCAAGCCACAGGCAGGCGAGCCGCGCCTCCAAGAAGGCGGCGTCGTTGGGGAGATCGATGACCACCCGGTCCCCCGGGCCCACCCCGGAGGCGCGCCAGGCCCCGGCCAACCGCCGCACCCGCTCCCCCAACCGGGCGTAGGTCGTGCCATCCCCGAGGGCCGGCCGCCTCGCGTTCTTCCGAAACGCCGGCCCCAGCAGCCGGTGGGGGAGCCCGGCCGCCCGGATGATCCCGAGGGTCAGCGCCTTTCCGAGGACGCCCATGGGGCCTCCTGCCGGGCTTCCGCCCAGGCCCGGTACGCCTCCGCCGAGGGAAAGCCGTGGGCCTTGGCAAACCCGTCCCGGTCCTCCGGCCGGGCGCGGTCTAGGGCTCCCGACCGAACCGCCAGGTCCCACGCCGTCGCCGGGTCGAGGGCCGGCCGGCGCTCGCCCCCCTGGAAAAAACCGTGCTCCAACCGGAAGAAAAACCGGCCCAGCCCGAACATCCGGTCGCTCTCCCTCATGGCCTGATCGAGCCGTTCCGGCAGCCGGTTCAGGTCGAGCTGAAGCGGCACGGCAGGCGCCCCCCGCACGGAGTCGTAGGGCTTCACCTCCCCGAACCGTTCGAAGAGGTACAGCCGCTCGTAGAACGGCACGTGCCGGGGGTTCACGGTGATCACCAGGTGGTCCACCCCCCGCTCCCGGGCGTAGTACAGGACCGCCTGGTGCAGCAGCCAGAAGAGCCCCCGCCGCCGCCCCTCCTCGTCGATCAGGAGCCACCGGTACCGAGAGTCCACGGCCAAGGCCGACACCTCGGCCAGCCGCGCCCCGGCCCCCCGGAACGCGGCCAGCTCGTCTCGGTAGAGCACGTCCATCGGAAGCCCCATCCCGTCGGGACTGTCGAAGATGAGGCTCACCGTCCCGAGGATCCGGGTCTCGTCCCGGGCCAGGAACACGAGGGTGGAGGGTACGAGCTGGTGGAGCGTGGCCCTGAGCCCGGACGGATGGGGCTCGGCGTACCCCATGTCCACGTACACGTCGTGGACCATGCGGAAGGCGGTCTCGAACTCCTCCCTGAGTTCCGCCACCTTGACGTTGGGTTTCTGGATGCCCCGGTCCGGGGCCATCCGGATGCTGCGCCGCCGATCCCTGCGCAGTTCCTCGGGCACGGCCCCGATCACCTGCTTCTCCCGTTCGTTCACCGGCCCTCCCGTCTCTCAGTCGGCGCACAAAAACGTGAGCCAAACCTTGCGGCCATGTCCTTTTTCTGTACACTTCCCCGACATCTCGGCCAAAAGGGCGGAAGGTGCCAGCCTGCCCGAGGCAAAATCGGAACGCAAGGCGGATTTCCTATGGACAAGACTTTTCCCTCCCGATACCCTGCCCGCGCCCCTCCTCGGCCCCCGGGAGGTGTTTCGTTTGGGGGACACCCGCCCGGCCCGAGTTCCGAAACCGTTCCCCCCGGGCCGCGGCCGGGGACGGTTTCCCGGGCTTTTTAGCCCAAGGCGGTGGGGGCACGGCGCATGCATGCCGGGGGGGCTTTGATCCGATTGGCCCTCGCCGACCATCCCAGGAGGATCGCCCCATGATCGCATCGGCGTGCAAGAAGGCCGAGACCCTGCTTCGGGTTCCGCTCTCGGCCGGCCCTTCCGCATCCCCGGTCCGGTTTTGCCAGGCGTCCCGGTGGCCCGAGCTCCGGGGCGCCTTTTCGCTGCTCTATAAAAACTACCTGGCCAAGGGCCTCCTTCGCCCCGACCCGGTGGGGCTCCGGTACACCCACTACAACCTGCTGCCCGAGTCCGCCACGTTCGTGGCCGCGACCCCGGCCCGGACCCTGGCCACCTTCAGCCTGATCCCCGACACCCGGTCCTTCGGCCTCCCCATGGACACCCTGTATCGGGAGGAACTCGACCGGCTGCGGACCGGGGCCCGGCCGGCGGAGATCTCGGGGCTCGCCGTGGCCCCCTCCTACGAATCGGTGAGTTTGCTCCTGATCTTGAACCTGGTGCGGCTCATGTACCACTACGCCGGAAAGATCGGGGTGACCGACCTCGTGGTGGCCTGCCATCCGCGCCACGCCCGCCTGTACACGAGGCTCTTCGGGTTCGAGCAGATGGGCCCCCTGCGCACGTACCGGGCGGTCAACGACGCCCCGGCCGTGGCCCTGCGGCTATGCCTGGCCGACGCGGAGGAGCGGTACCGGGCCGAATACGGCGCCGGCCAGGGGCTTCACGGTTTCTTTTTCCGGCAACTCGTGGCCCCGCCCAACGAGCCGCTGCGGGCCGGGGCCATGGACCCCGCCGCGGCACGACAACTCCTGGCGCTCCGGCCGGAACTCGTCGAAGCCCTGGAGGCGGGGGACCCCGGCCTCGTGGGCCGACTCACCGGCTGGCACCTGCCCACGGCGCGCCGGTTCCTGCCCGAGGCCCCCACAGGCTGGATGCCCGCCTTCGTGGCGGCGTGAGGGGCGGGTAGTCCGGGAGACGAGGGGGTACCCCGCCCTCGTGCGAGAGCCCCGTTCGCGTCCCCGTGGCCCCACAACGCGCAGGGCTGCGGGCCGGGTTCGCCCCCAACGGTGGAGCCGCACCCGTGTCAGGGACCGGTGCCCAGAAGACGGAGGGCACGGGTGTCCTCGAATCGCCACAGGCCCGTTGCCGCCGCCTCGGGGGACAAGGGGCCATCCGGAGAGCCGGGTGCGGCCGCACCGGTGACCGGAATTCAGAATTCGGCCGATAGGATTCCGTGACCCCGCTGCGCACCGACGTCTGTCCCCTGATGTCCGATTTCTGACGCGGGGGCCCCTTGCCCCGCCCGCCAGCGTGCGTAACACCGCCTACCGCCGGGCAATGGTTCCCCGACATCTGACATCTGAATTCTGCCCCCTGGATACGGCAGCCACCCCCGGCGGCTCAGGCGGGAGGTTGCGCTGACTCCACAAGGATTTTGGCCACCCGGCCTCCCCGCCCGAATCAGCCCGCTCCCTGGGCCATGCGGCAGGCCTCCCAGACGGCCTCGGCGAAGGTGGGGTGTGCGTGGGCGGTGCGGGCCAGGTCCTCGGCGCTCGCGGCCATCTCGAGGGCCAGCACGGCCTCGGCGACGAGGTCCGAGGCCCGCGGGCCCAGCAGGTGAACCCCCAGGAGCCGATCGGTTTTCGCGTCGGCGAGCACCTTCACGAAGCCCTCGGCCTCCCCGGCGGCCAGGGCACGGCCCGACGCACCGAACGAGAACACCCCCTTCCGAAAAGGGAGGCCCCGGGCCTTCGCCTGCTCCTCCGTGAGCCCCACGCCCGCGGCCTCCGGGTGCGTGTAGATCACCCCGGGGATGGCCAGGGGGTTCACCCTCGCCGGGATCCCGGCCAGGTTCTCCACGGCCGCGATCCCCTCCATCATGGCCTTGTGGGCGAGCATGGGCCCCTCCACCAAATCCCCCACGGCCAGGACCCCCTCGACCGGGGTCCGAAACGCCTCGTCCACCGGGATCCTCCCGGTCTTGGGGTCCGGCGCGAGCCCTATCGCCTCGAGCCCGAGGCCCTCGGTGGCCGGCCGCCGGCCCACGGCCACGAGCACCCGGTCGGCCTCCCGTTCTTCGACGCCTTTCCCCTCGGGCTCCAGGGTCAGGCGCACCCCGTCCGCCCCCGTTTCCGCCCCGGTGACCCGGGTCCGGGTCAGGATCTCCAGGCCCTGCTTCCGGAGCGCCCGCTCGAGCCCCCGGGCCACCTGGCCGTCCATGCCGGCGGCCACCCCCGGCAGAAGCTCCACCACGGTCACCTGGGCCCCGAGCCGGGCCCACACCGAGCCGAGTTCGAGGCCCACCGCCCCCGCCCCCACCACGACGAGGTGTTCGGGCACCGCCGGAAACGACAGCGCCTCGGTGGACGACACGACCCGATCCCCGTCCCACGGGAGCCCCGGGAGCTCCACCGGCACCGATCCCGTGGCGAGGAGCACGGTTCGGGCTTCCAAAACCACGCGATTTCCGTCGGGCCCCCCGACCTCCACCCGGCCCGGGCCGACGAGCCGACCCTCTCCCCGGATCACCTCGACGCCGACCCGGTCCAGCAGTTTCCGCACCCCCTCGGTGAGCCGCTCGACCACCGCCTCCTTCCGGGCCATCATCGCCCCGAGGTCGAGGGTGACGCCGTCCACGCCGATGCCGTGGACGGCGAGGCCGGCCCGCAGTTCGGCGTACCGGAGGCTCGAATCGAGGAGCGCCTTGCTGGGGATGCAGCCGACCCGCAGGCACACGCCCCCGAGCCGCTCGTCGCGCTCCACGCAGGCCGTCCGGAGCCCCAGCTCCCCGGCGCGGGCCGCCGCCGTGTATCCGCCAGGCCCCACCCCAATCACCACGAGATCGTAGCCGGCCATCCTACACCCCCAGGAGGAGCCGGGCCGGGTCCTCCACCCGCTCCTTGACCCGCACGAGGAACTGCACCGCCTCCCGGCCGTCCACGATCCGGTGGTCGTAGGTGAGCGCCACGTACATCATCGGCCGCACCACGATCTCCCCGTCCACCACCACCGGCCGGTCCTCCACCTTGTGGAGCCCGAGGATCGCGCTCTGGGGCGGATTGAGGATCGGGGTGGACAGGAGCGACCCGAACACCCCGCCGTTGGTGACCGAGATCGTGCCCCCCTCCAGGTCCGAGAGATCGAGGCGGTTTGCGCGGATCTTCTCCACGAAGCCGGCGATGGCCCGCTCGATCTCGGCCAGGGTGAGCCGCTCGGCGTGGCGCACCACCGGCACCACGAGGCCCCGGTCGGACCCAACGGCCACCCCCACGTGGCAGCCGTCCGGGTACACGATCTCGTCCCCCTCGATCCGGGCGTTGAGCCGGGGGAACTCGCCCACGGCCTCGGCCAGGGCCTTCACGAAAAACGAGGTGAGCCCCAGCCCCACGCCGTGGACCTCCCGGAACGCCTCCTTGTACCGCCGCCGAAGCTCCAGCACCCGGGCCATGTCCACCTCGTTGAAGGTGGTGAGCATCGCCGTGGTCCGGGCCGCCTCCACCAGGCGCTCAGCGATGCGGCGGCGGATCGGGCTCAGGGGCTCGCGGCGCTCGCCCCCCTTCTCGCCCGGCGGCTCCGGGGGGGGGCCGGGCTCCGGCTCGGGGGGGGTCGGCGAGGGAGCCCCGTCGGCCGGGGCTCCCCCCAGGTGGGCCAGCACGTCACCCTTCGTGAGGCGCCCCCCGGGCCCGGTGGCGGGAATCGCCCCGGGCTCGAGCCCGTGCTGGGCCACGAGCCGGCGGACCGCCGGGGAGAGCGGCTCCTCCGGTGGGGTCTCGCCCGGAGCGGCCCCCGCCCCCTGCGCCGGGGGCGCCTCCCCAGCGGCCTGCATCCCTTCCGGTGGCCGGGGGCGGGCCGGCGTCTTGGGGGGCGCCGACGACTCCTCCGGCGCCGACCCGGGGGCCTCCTCCGGCCCGGCGGCCGCCCCGGCCCCCTCCTCGATTCTCCCGACCACCTGGCCCACGGTCACGCTCGTGCCGGCCGGCACCAGGATCCGGAGCACCCCGTCCGCCTCGGCCACGACCTCCAGGGTGATCTTGTCGGTTTCGAGGAGGAACAGGGCCTCGTCCTTTCGGACCCCGTCCCCGTCGGCCTTGAACCACTCGGCGAGCACGGCCTCCTGCACCGACTCGCCCACCTGGGGCACCCGAACCTCAACCGCCATCGCGCACGCCTCCTGTTCCGCCGGCCGGACCCCCGCCTCCCAGGGCCTCGGCCACGATCCGCGCCTGCTCCTCTTTGTGGATGAACGAAAACCCCGTGGCGGGGCTCGCCGCCGGGGGCCGGCCCACGTACCGCGGCTCCGCCCCCACCAGGTCGCGCAGCAGCGGCGCCACGAACCCCCAGGCCCCCATGTTCCGCGGCTCTTCCTGGACCCAGACGGGCTCGGCCCCGGGATACCGGGCGAGGACCCCGGC
The DNA here is from genome assembly GCF_054656955.1 of Deferrisoma palaeochoriense. Lineage (NCBI taxonomy): Bacteria > Pseudomonadati > Thermodesulfobacteriota > Deferrisomatia > Deferrisomatales > Deferrisomataceae > Deferrisoma > Deferrisoma palaeochoriense. The sequence continues at coordinate 2,598 of NZ_BAAHXI010000088.1, read as the reverse complement.
GAGTTCGTCGGCCGGGAAGGGGTGAAGTTGCTCCAGCCTAACGATCGCCACGTCAGCCCGGCCCTCCGCGGCCCGGGCCGCGGAAAGCTCATAGAAGACCTTCCCCGAGCACAGGCAGACCCGCTTCACCCCGGCGGGATCGGGCGCGGCCGGGTCGTCGAGCACGGGGCGAAAGCCCCCTTGGGCGAGGTCCTCGAGCCCCGACACCACCTCCGGGTGCCGCAGCAGGCTCTTCGGGGTCAGAACCACCAGGGGCTTTCGGTACGGCGCCTTCACCTGCCGCCGGAGCGCGTGGAAGTACTGGGCGGGGGTCGTGGGTTGCACGACGATGAGGTTCTCCTCGGCGCAGAGCTCCAGGAACCGTTCCGGCCGGGCCGTGGAGTGGTCGGGCCCCTGGCCCTCGTAGCCGTGGGGCAGGAGCATCACGAGCCCGCTCCGGCGTCGCCATTTGGCCTCGCCGCTCGCCACGAACTCGTCCACGATCACCTGAGCGCCGTTGGCGAAATCACCGTACTGGGCCTCCCAGACCACCAGGGCCATGGGGTCCACCAGGGAGTAGCCGTACTCGAATCCGAGCACCCCGGCCTCCGTGAGCGGGCTGTCGTAGGCCCGAAACGGCGCCTGGGCGCCCGCCAGGCGCTCGAAGGCGCAGTAGGGCTCCCCGGTCTCCCGGTCGAACCACACCGCGTGGCGCTGGCTGAAGGTGCCCCGGCGGGTGTCCTCGCCGCTCAGGCGCACCGGCACCCCCTCGAGGAGAAGGGAGCCGAACACCAGGGCCTCGGCCCCGGCCCAGTCGGTGCAGCCCTCCCCCAGGGCCGCGACCCGCCGCTCCAGAACCCGCCGGAGGATCGGGTGCAACCCAAACCCCTCGGGCGGCGACCACAGATCCTTCCCGAGACCCTGCAGGATGTCCACCGGCACGCCGGTGGGGACGGGATCCGGCACATACCGGCTCCCGATGCCCTCCCACCCGGGCCAGGGTTCGGGAAGCACCCAGCGGCACGGCTCGGCCCGGGCGGCCTCGTAGGCCGCCTCGAGTTCGGCGTCGGCCGCCTCCCGGAGCGCCGCGATCTCCTCGTCGGCGAGGATCCCCTCGTCCCGGAGCCTCGCGCCGTACAGGACGGCCGCCGGCGGGCGCTCCCGGATCCGCTGGTACATCAGGGGCTGGGTGAAGTAGGGCTCGTCCCCCTCGTTGTGGCCGTACCGCCGGTACCCGACGAGGTCCACCACCACGTCCTTGCCGAACCGGTCCCGGTAGTCGGCCGCCAGGCGGCCCACCCACACCGCCTCCTCCGGGTACTCGGCGTGCACGTGGAACACCGGGGCCTCGATGGCCTTGGCGAGGTCGGTGGCGTAGCGGGTGGACCGGGCCGCCTCGGGAAGCGTGGTGTACCCGATCTGGTTGTTGAGCACGATGTGCACCGTGCCGCCCGTCGTGTAGCCGTCCAGCCGGGAGAGATTCAGGGTCTCGGCCACGATGCCCTGGCCGGCGAAGGCGGCGTCGCCGTGGACCAGCACCGCCACGGTGGCCTTGCTCCCGCCCTCCCGGTCCTGGAACGCCCGGACGATGCCCTCGACGACGGGGTTCACGGCCTCGAGGTGACTCGGGTTTTCGGGCACGGTCACGGCGACCTCCCGCTCGCCGTACCGGACCCGTCCCCGGTAGCCCTGGTGGTATTTGACGTCGCCCCCCCCGGGCAGGGCCTCCGGGTCGTAGGTGGCCTCGAAGGCGCACAGAACGTCCCGGAGGTCGCGCCCCAGGAGGTTCACCTGGAGGTTCAATCGGCCCCGGTGGGCCATACCCAGGACCACGTGCCGGGCCCCCCGGGCCCCGAGCCGCAACACGAGGGCCGCCACCAGGGGCAGCAGGGCTTCCGTGCCCTCCAGGCTGAAGCGGGTCTGGCCCGGGTAGCGCTTCTGGAGGAACTCCTCGAAGCTCTGGGCCCCCACGAGGAGCTCGAGCACGTGGCGCCGTTCCGGCTCGGTGAGGGGAGGCCGGGGGCCCTCGATCCGGTCCCGGAGCCAGTCCCGCTCCTCCGGATCGGTCACATGGGCCACCTCGAACCCCACGGGGCCGCAGTAGGTCGCCCGCAGCCGGCCCAGGACCTCGCCCACCGGTTCCGGCCCCCGGGTGACCCCCGGCACCTCGACGGCGCGGTCCAGGTCCTCCGACCCCAGCCCCACCGCGGCCGGTTCCAGGAGCGGATGGGACACCGGGCACTCGGCCAGGGGGTCGAGGCACGCGAGAAGGTGCCCGAGGGATCGGTACCGGTCCACCAGGGCGAGCACCCGGCACAGGAGATCGGGTTCGGTTCCCCCCGGCCGCCCCCCCGCGAACTCGAACCCCTCGAAAAAGGCCCGCCACTCCGCCGACACCGAGGCCGGATCGGCCCGGTAGCGCTCGTACTGGGCCTCCACGAAGCCCGCGCTTTCCAAAAACCCCTCGCCCATGGTCTCCCCTACGGCTGAAAGGAAAACGACGCCGCCTCAGGATACCCCCCGGGCCCGCCGGCGCAACCGGGCTCCCGTGACAGGTGCCAGAAGACAGAGGACAGGGAGTTCTCTGACCTCGGATACCAGGTTGCGTTCAAACAGACG
>NZ_BAAHXI010000087.1:0-12183 GCF_054656955.1 Deferrisoma palaeochoriense | reverse complement strand
TACTCAGCCGGATGGGCGGAACCGCTCAGGAATTCTGGGCGTATTTGTCGATCCGATTGACCGAAAGAGTCCCAGTCGTTGGCTGAGTACCGGATGCAGCGACTGTAGGAGCCACGCCCGGCGCTCCAGCAGGCCCCATTCCCCCGACCGTGTCTATCTAACCGCCCGAGTAATATTGTGCCTGCGAAAAGGCCGCGCTCGGTGGCCTACCGGAGCTTTCGGCGGCTGGGTGGCCGTGAATCGTTCTTGGGTTTCCGCGTCACGGCCCGGATCCGCGGGGGTTGCCACAGCGGGCGGTCGCACCCCGTTCTCCATCCCGGGCGGCAAACATAGTTTATTCGTCGGGGCTGTAAAGCGCTGAGGCGGTTCCCCACCCACCGGTGGGTTGACAACAGGAGGCCCGCGGCCTAGGCTCGTTTCGCCGTTTGGGCGACACAACTTGCCGTTTAGCCCCAGCGAAAAAGGAGGAAGGTCATGCGAAAGGGTTGGGTCGGGATCCTCGCCGTCGTCCTCGCGTTGGCCGTCGGCCCGGCGTGGGCCGCCAAGGAGATCAAGCTGGGCCACGTGGCCCCACCGTTCCACGGCCAGCACCAGGGGCTCTTGAAGCTCGCCGAGGTGGTGAAGCAGGAAACCGGGGGGGAGTGGGAGGTCAAGGTGTTCCCCCTGGGCCAACTGGGCGGCGAACGGTCCATGGCCGAGCAGGTCCAGATGGGCACGCTCCAGATGGCGGCCATCACCACGGCCGTGCTCTCCAACTTCGTGCCCGAGGCCGCGGCGCTCGACCTGCCGTTCTTGTGGCCCGATCGCAAAACCGCCTACGCCGTGCTCGACGACCCCGAGTTCCAGAAGGAGTTCTTCCGGTTCTTCGAGCCCAAAGGGTTCGTGGCCATCGGGTTCGCGGAAAACGAGTTCCGCCACCTCACGAACTCCAAGCGGACGGTCCGGAAGCCCGAGGACCTCAAGGGGCTCAAGCTCCGGCTCATGGAGGCCCCGATCTTCCTCGACACCTTCAAGCTCCTCGGGGTGACCCCGGTGCCGATGCCGTTCCCCGAGGTGTATAACGCCCTCCAGCAGGGGGTGATCGACGGCCAGGACAACCCGCTCCTGACCTCGATCCTCATGAAGTTCACCGAGGTCAACAAGCACGTGACCCTCTTGAACCACACCCTGACCGAGACGGTCATCGTCGTGAACGCGGATTTCTGGAACGGCCTGCCCAAGAACGTGCAGGAGGCCCTCCGGAAGGGCGCCCGGGAGTGCATCCGCACGAACCGGGAGGTGAACGCCAAGCTCCACCAGAAACTGCCCAAGCTCGGCGTCTCGGTGGACGAGTACTGCCAGAAGAACGGGATCGAGGTGGTGGACCTCACGGCCGACGAGCGGGCCGCGTTCCGCCAGGCCGTGGAGCCCATCTACGAGAAATACCGGCCCCAGATCGGCGGCGAGTTCGTGGACTTCCTGCTGGGCAAGGTGAAGGAGCACCAGGGGAAGTAGGGACGTGCGGCTCCTGAACGCCGTGGAGAAGGTCGAGGAGGCCCTGCTCGGGTGGGGCCTCCTCGCATTGGCGCTCTTGGGGTTCGTGCAGGTGGTGCTCCGGTACGCCTTCGGCACCGGCATTGACTGGGCCGAGGAGGCCGGCCGGTACGGCTGCATCGCGCTCACCTTCCTCGGGGCCAGCGTGGGAGTGCGCCACGGCACCCACTTCTCGGTCGAACTCCTGGAGCGCCTTATGCCCCCCGGGGGGCGGCGGGTCCTTCGGACCTTCGCCGGGATCCTCTCGGCCGCCCTGTTCGCCCTGGTGGCCTGGTATGGGTACGAGCACGCGGCAAAGCTCCACCGGTTCGGGGTGACGAGCGCCTCGCTCCGGCTCCCCATGTGGGTGCCCTACGCCGCGATCCCGCTCTTTTCGGCCACCATGGCCCTTCGGTTCCTGGCCGACGGCCTCCTGTGGGCCGCCCGGGGCCGGGGGCTCGCCCCGGCGCGCGAGGGGGGCTGACCCGGTGCTCGCCACCGTCGCCGCCACGTTCGCGGGCCTCCTGCTCCTGGGGCTTCCCATCGCCGCCGTCATGGTGGGGGTCACGGCCCTCGCCCTTCGGCTCCACACCACGACCCCGCTCCTCATCATCCCCCAGCAGCTCTTCAACGCGCTCGACAACTTCGTGCTCCTGGCGATCCCGTTTTTCATCCTGGCCGGCCGGATCATGACCGAGGGGGCCATGGCCCGGCGCCTCGTGGACGTGATGCGGGCGCTCGTAGGAACGAAGCGGGGCGGGCTCACCTGGGCAGAAGCCCTGGGGGCCGTGCGCCGGGGGATCTGGGCCCTTCTGCTCCCAGTCATCGTGTTGGGGGGCATCTACACCGGCGCGTTCACCCCCACCGAGGCTGCGGCCGTGAGCGTGGTCTACGCCTTGTTCGTGGAGGCCGTGGTGTACCGGGAACTCACTTGGCGGGGCCTCCACCGGTCGCTCGTGGAGTCGGCCGTGCTCTCCGGGTGCCTCCTGCTCATCCTGGCCGGGGCCATGGCCTTCGTGTGGCTCCTCACCGCCGAGGGGCTTCCGGCGGCCGTGGCCGAGTGGGTGGTGGAGCGGGTCGAAACCCCCTGGGCGTTCCTTTTGTGGGTGAACCTGCTGTTTCTGGCCCTGGGCTCGGTCATGGACGACGTGTCGGCCATGCTGATCCTGTCGCCGATCTTCGCCGAGACCCTCCGGCGGCTCGGGATCGATCCGGTGCACTACGGCATTGTCATGGTGCTCGTGATCGAGTTCGGGTTCCTCACCCCGCCCTTCGGCCTCAACCTCTTTGTGGCCATGGGGCTCACGCGAAAGCCCATGGGCTATGTGGCCCGGGCCACCCTGCCCTTCCTCGCGCTTCTTCTCCTGGCGCTCGCCATCGTGACCTACGTGCCGGCCGTGAGCCTGTGGCTGCCGGAGGTGTTTTACCGCTGAAAGGCGGGAAGGCTGGGAAGCTGGGAGGCTCGAAGGCTCGGGCGCCCGAAGACGGTTCGCTCGCCCGGGGCGAACCGCGGCGCACCCTCGGGAGCCCACTCCCCGGACCCTTCACCCCCGATCGCGGCGCGGGCGCCGCCCTGCCTTCGGGAGTCCGGCGGCAATCCGGGCCCGAGGGGAGCGGAAGGCGGGCCTTGCGCCCGACCAGAACCACGCTAGACTGCGAAGTGAATCTGAGTTTTCTCGCGTTCCAGCCTTCCAGCCTTCCAGCTTTCCAGCGTTCTAGCCGAACGAGCCCGCCATGCCGCTGCCCAAGCGCATCCTCGGAAAGACCGGCGTCGAGGTCACCGCCTTCGGCCTCGGGGGCGAGGGGATCCTGCGCACCCACGGGCGGTTCCGCGACGCGGAGGCCGTGATCCGACGGGCCATCGACCTCGGGGTGACCTACTTCGAGTCGGCCCGGGCCTACGCCGGGAGCGAGGAGTATCTGGGCCGGAGCCTGGGGCCCGCCCGCGACCGGGTGTTCCTGGCCACCAAGACCCATGCCCGCCGGGCCCGGGCGGCCCGGGCCCACCTGGACGAGAGCCTCGCCCTGCTGCGCACCGACGGGGTGGACCTGTGGTACTTCCACGACATCCGGTCCGAGGACGACCTTCTGACCATCGCCGGCCCCGGCGGCGCGCTGGAGGTGGCCCTCAAGGCCCGGGACAAGGGGGAGGTGCGGTTCCTGGGGGTGTCGGGGCACGAGGACCCGAGCCTCCTCGTGCGGGCGATGGATCTCCTGCCCGTGGACGTGGTGCTCTGCCCGGTGAACCCGGCCGAGGCCGCGTTCCGGGGCTTCCCCGACACCGCCGTGGCCGAGGCGGCCCGCCGGGGCCTCGGGGTGGTGGCCATGAAGACCCTGTGCCGGGGCCTCGTCGGCCAGGTGCCGGGGGCGCCCGGGCCGGAGGCGTTCCTCCGGTACGCCCTGTCCACCCCCGGGGTTCAGGTGGCCAGCGTGGGGTGCGACAGCCCCGAGCAGGTGGAGGCGAACGTCCGGGCGGTGGAGGCCGCCGCGTCCCTCCCCGGGGACCAGCGCGAGCACCTGGAGCAGCTTTGCTACCCCTTCGCCCCCCGCCTGGCCTACTACCGGCCGGGAGGCTGAAGTTCAGGGTTCACGCAACGCCCGCAACGAACGCCACGATCCCTTCCCCCGCGGGTTCGGGTACCGACCCGAGGGGAACGCCGCCGAACCACGGCAACGTTGTCCGCTGGACTTCGGCCCGGATCGCGGCGTGGACGCCGCTCCCACACCGGGCGCCGACCCGGCCCTTGCCCTTCATCGGCGTAGGGTCCCGCCCAAATGGAAGGGACTCTCCGGAAGCGTTGCGTCCGTGGCGTGAGCCCCGCTTCTACGGGCTCTGCGCCTGACCCGGGAAACGAAAACGCCCCCCGGAGTTCTCCCCGGGGGGCGTTTTCCGTCGCGTGCTGTTTCCGTCTCTACCGCTCCCGCTCCTCGGCGTCCAGGCCGGCCTCCTTCATGCACTCCACGAGCTTGGAAGCGTCCTCGGCGTCGATATGGATCAGGAAGTCCTTCTCCCCGCCGCGGCGGCTCGGGAGGTAGGCGGCGTTCAGGACCTGGTGGCCCAGCTGGGCCACGCACTCCAGGGCCTTCATCATGAGCTGGGGCGTGTCGCAGTGGCGCACGATCACCCGGGCCCCCTTCTCCCCGATGCCGAGAAGCGGGTTCAGCACCAGGTAGAAGAAGTCGTTGGTGGTCAGGATGCCCACCACCTCACCGTCCTCCACCACCGGCAGGCACCCCACCCGCTTCTCCTGGGCGAGCCGCACCGCGTTCTCCACCGTGGTGTCGGGGGTGACGGTCACCACGTTTCGCTGCATGATCTCTTTGACCGTGAGCTTGGCGAACAGGTAGTGGATCTCGTGGAGCGAGAGGCTCGTGGCCATGGACGGCGAGGCCCGAAGCACCCGGTCCTTGGTCACGATGCCCACGAGCTTTCCGTCGTCCACCACGGGAAGCCGCTCGATCCGCTTCTCCTTCATGATCTTCGCGGCCTCGAGCACCGGGGTGGAGCTCGGCACGGTGATGACGGGGCTGGTCATGATGTGGCGTACGCGCATCAGGGTTCCTCCTTGGGGGAAACAGGGTGTGATCCGATCAAAACCGATCGGAAGTATACACGAAACCTTGCGCCCGGCTACCGGAGAAATGCGAGCACGGCCCTCTGGGCCGCCTCGGCCGCCTCCCGGAGCCGCCACGACCGCCGGTCCCTCGGCCCCACCCGGTTCGAGATGCCCCGGACCTCCCCGAAGGGGATCCCGAAGGCGAGGCACGCGTGGGCCGCGGCCGCCCCCTCCATGGTCTCGCACACGGCCCGGAACCGCCGGGCCAGCCGGGCGGCCCGCTCCGCCGTGCCGGTCACGGTGGACACCGTGACGAACCGCCCCTCCCGGGCCCGGGCCACGCTCCGGGCGGCCCCGAGGAGATCCCGGGCCAACGCCGGGTCCACCGGGAGTTCCTCGTACCACGCCTCACTCCCCCGCCGCCACGACGGGAACCCCAGCGTCCGCAGGCCCCGCACCCCGGCCCGGGTCTCGGCCCCCTCGTCCCCGTAGACCTCCCCGGTGGCGACGGCCAGGTGGCCCGGCTCGAGCCCGGAGCCCGGGTAGGCGCCCCCTACCCCCACCGACACCACGGCCGAGGGCCGAAGGCGAGGCAGGAGGGCCCCCAAACACAGGGCCGTGTTGACCTTGCCCACCCCGGTCACGGCCACGGCAACGGCCCGGGCCCCGAGGCGGCCCGACCAGAGGGGCCAGGGCAGGTCCCCGGCGTCGCGCGCCAGGGCCCCCGTCAGGAACTCCGCCTCGCCGGGGGTGGCCGCCACCACGAGGACCGGCGCCTCAGCCATGGGCCCGCCCCGGGTGGTAGGGGCACCGCGACCGGTCGGCCGGGGAGGCCGGGCAGTGGGCCCGGATCAGGGGGTCGCGGCACCCGTAGTGGTAGGGCTCGGCCGGCGCGAAAGCCGAGCGCACCACGTGGAGGATCTCCGCGTCGTCGAGCGGTTCCGGGTTTCTCCGGTTCCAGTCCATGAGCGCGCCCTCCACCGCCTCGGCGCCCCAGCCGCACTCCCGGAGCCACGAGGCGATCCGGATCGCCGTGTTATTGCGGGCTCCCACGGGCGCCGGCTCCCCGAGGAGGGCCCGGCGGGCCGGACATTCCCCCCAGCCCGGCCCGGGCACAACGGCCGGCCGGGCCGCGGCGCGACGGGCCCCCCGGGCCGCGGCCTCCCAGACCCGGCAGGCCGTGTCCGAAACCGGGACGTCCCCGGCGGGCAGTAGGCCCGGGTCGGTCCCCATCCCCCTGCTCACCCGGGCCGCCTCCCGGATCCGCTCCGGGTTCTCCCGAAAGAGCTCGTCGAGGGACAGGGGGGTCTTGAAGAGGCCCGTGACCTCGTGGCGGGTGTGGGGAAGCCGAAGGAGCCGGGTGCGGTCCCGAAGCGCCGGGTCCACGAACCGGCCAGCCTCCCCGAGCTCCCGGGTGAGCCGGCGGGTCAGCCGACCCAGCACCTCGGGCACCACCCGGCTCGGGGCCCAGAACCCGAAGGCCCGGAGATCCGTCTGCACGTGGAACCCCTTCTGGCCGCTGAAGTAGACCCGGACCGCCTCGGGGCCGATGCCCCAGGGCCCCAGGAGCCGGTCCACCGCCCGGCGGGCCGCATCCAAAGCCGCTTCGAGGTCCGGGGCGTCGAGGTCCAACGTCCAGTAGGCCGCCCACACGGGCCCGTCGTACCCGGCCACCGTGGGCCGGCCCCGGCGCCTGCCAGCCTCCAGATACGCGGGGAGCCCCCGGTCGAAGAGAAAGAGGCTCGCGTAGCAGCCCCAGCCGCCGTGGCGCCGCGCCCACGCGGGCACCTCGTCCACCCGGACCACCCGGTTCCGGAACCCGGGCTGGCGGCGGGCGGCCACCTCCACCCAGACGAACCCGGCCTCCCGGGGACCGGTCACGCCGCCTCCCGGGCCTCCCGCTCCTCCATGGGCCGGTTGCAGCACACGAGCTCGAGGGCCTCGTCCCCTTGCCGAAGCACGGCCACCTCGGCGCCGCACACCGGGCACCGGTACACCGGGACGACCCGGGTCGGCTCCATGGGCCGGTTGCAGCAGTGGGGGTCGAGCGCCGCGGTGGCCGCCTTGATCACCAGGATCTCGGCCCGGCACACCGGGCACCGGTACACCTGGCCCAACCGCACCGGCCGGCTCATTTCTTGGGCTCCACCGGCACCATGGGCTTCCCGTGGCACCGGGGCTCCAGGGTGCCCATGCCGCCCTTCACCACCATGATCATGTTGGAGCACTCCTGGCACCGGTAGGCCGTGCCCACCCGGATGTGCCAGGCGCTCACCCACTCGTCCACGCTCCACTCGGGGCTCGAATACCGGTCCTGCATCGCCTCCTCCTCCGCAGTTTAGGGATCGCAGGGGCCTTCCGCTTATACCACAGCGCCCGGGCCCGGCACGACCAGCAGCTTGACGCCGGAAGCCCCGGTTCCGTACAAAGGGCGGCGCCCTCCGGCCCCCGGTGCCCTGGAGAATCCCATGCCCTACCCTTCCCCCCACGGACCGCTCGAGGACGAGATCGCAAAGGCCCTGGTGCGGCTGGAGAAGGAGTACATGGGCCGCGGCCCCAAGGAGGCGTGGTGCCGGATCGTGGGCGACATGGTGGTGGTGCGCCTGCGGGGGGTGCTCACCCCGGCCGAGATTCATCTCGCCCGCACCGAAGGGGGCATCGAGCTCGTCAAACGCATGCGCACGGCGCTCGTGGAATCGGCCCGTTCGCTGGTGGTCCAGGAGATCGAGGCCCTCACCGGGTGTGGAGTGGTGAGCGTTCACACCGACATCAGCACCCGAACCGGGGAACGGGTGTTCGTGTTCACCCTCGACGCCGAGCCCCAGCCCGCTTCGGGAGCTTGACCGGACCCGGGGGCGACGAGTATAGATAGCCCCGACCGTCAGCCGGAAGGGCTCCCGCCGGGAAGCCCAGGCCGGAGGGCGGGGAAACACCCAAGACCAGCCCGAACGGGACACGGGGCGTTCGCGCCCCGGGTACGAGACGGCCGGATCTTTCCCAAACGGGAGAGGTTCGGCCGTTTTTCGTTTTGCGTGAGACCGGATTCCCCGGGGCGCCGGCGGCGCGCCCCGTGCCGGCAAGGGGAGATTCGTGCGAGCGGTCACCGACGGACCCCACGCAGATCCGAGAGAAACCTTGGGGCGGATCTACGCCCAGACCATGGGGGTGGCGCCCTCCCGGGTCGACGCCCTGTTCGGCCCGGGGCTCATCGTGGCGGTCCTCTACGACGCCACCGCCCCGGCGGAGCAGGATCTCTGCCGCCGGGAGGACGGCTGCCGGCTGTTGCGGGAGTATCTCTCGGCCTGCGCCGCGGAGATGCTGCCCGCGTTCCAGGAGTTCGCCCACCGGCGCGACCTCGGCACGGCGCGGCGGGTCCAGATCGAGATCATCCCCGACACCCCCCACAAACTCGTCATGGTCGTGTTCACCCCCCCGGAACGTCCCGGAGCGAAAGGAGGACCACGGTGAAAAAGGTGATCATCCTGATGGGAAGCCCCAACGACTGGCCTGTGATGAAAAAGGCCGCCGCAACCCTCAAGGAGTTCGGCGTGCCGTTCGAGGTGCACGCGGCCTCGGCCCACCGCGATCCGGAGCGGGTCGCCCGGATCGCGGCCGAGGCCCGGGCCCAGGGCGCGGCCGCCCTGATCTGCGGCGCCGGCATGGCCGCCCACCTGGCCGGCGTGGTGGCGGCCCACACCACGCTCCCGGTGATCGGGGTTCCCCTCGCGTCCGGTCCCCTGGCCGGGCAGGACGCCCTGCTGAGCACGGTGCAGATGCCCCGGGGCATCCCGGTGGCCACCGTGGCCGTCGACGGCTCCGTGAACGCGGCGCTCCTGGCGGTCCAGATCCTGGCGGTGGAGAACCCCGCCCTGGCCGAGCGGCTGGAGGCAGCCCGGCAGACCGACCGGACCAAGCTCCTCGAGGCCACCGAGTCGTTCCGCCGCGAACTGGAGGGGTGAGCCGTGTTCCGCAGGGTTCTGGTGGCGAACCGCGGCGAGATAGCCGTGCGGATCATCCGGGCGTGCCAGGAGCTGGGCATCGAAACCGTGGCGGTCTACACCGAACCCGACGCCCACGCCGTGCACGTGGCCAAAGCCGACGACGCGATCCTTCTCGAACCCGGCCCGGTGGCCGGCTACCTCGACGCGGAGCAGATCGCCGAGGCGGCGGTCAAAACCGGGGCCGACGCCGTGCACCCGGGGTACGGGTTTCTCTCGGAACGGCCGGCCCTGCCCCACGCCCTGGCCCGGCGGGGGATCGCGTTCATCGGCCCCCACGTAAACGCCATCGAGACCATGGGCGACAAGGTGGCGGCCCGGAAGGCGGCCGAGGAGGCCGGCGTACCCCTGGTGCCCGCCTCCCACGCGCTCGACCGGGCCGACGACGCCCTGGATTGGGCCGACCGGATCGGCTACCCGGTCATGGTCAAGGCGGCGGCCGGCGGTGGGGGCAAGGGGATGCGTATCGTGCGAAACCCCGAGGAACTGGCCACGGCGTTCCCCCTGGCCGCCTCCGAGGCCCAGAAGGCCTTCGGTGACGGCCGGGTGTACGTGGAGAAGTTCCTGGAGGAGCCCAAGCACATCGAGATCCAGGTGCTGTGCGACCGCCACGGCAACCGGGTGCACCTGGGCGAGCGGGACTGCTCCATCCAGCGCCGACACCAAAAGCTCATCGAGATCGCGCCGTCGCTGGTGGTCGACCCGGTCACCCGGGAGGCCATGGGACGGGTCGCTCTGGCCCTGTGCGAGCGGGTGGGGTACGACTCGGCCGGCACCGTGGAGTTCCTGCTCGACCGGGACGGCCGGTACTACTTCCTGGAGATGAACACCCGGATCCAGGTGGAACACACGGTGACCGAGATGGTCACGGGCGTGGACCTTGTGCAGGAGATGATCCGGGTGGCCGCGGGCCAGTCCCTCTCGATCCGCCAGGAGGAGGTGGAGATCCGCGGCTACGCCATCGAGTGCCGGATCAACGCCGAGGACCCCCGCCGGAACTTCATGCCCTCGCCCGGCACGATCACCCGGTACCTCTCCCCCGGCGGCCCGGGGGTGCGGCTCGACTCGTGCATCCACGGGGGCTGCGAGGTGCTGCCCTACTTCGACCCTTTGATCGCCAAGCTCTCGGTCTGGGGCCGCACCTGGGACGAGGCGGTCCGCCGCACCCGGCGGGCCCTCGACGAGTACGTCATCCGGGGCATCGAGACCACCCTTCCCCTCTACCGGCGCATCCTCCGGGACCCCGACTTCCTGAGCGGCCGGTTCACCACCTACTTCATGGAGCAGAAGATCGACGGGTTCGGCTACCCCGACCCGGCCGAACCCTGGGACCCGTTCTTCGTCACCGCGGCGGCGCTGTTCGGCCATTACCTGAGGGGCGGCCTGCCCGGCGCGGTGAGCCACCCTGGAGGCGACGTGTGATGCGGCCCGCGGAACTGTTCGACTCCACCCTCCGGGACGCGGTGGGGAACTTCCTCACCCTTCACGTGCGATCCGACGAACTCACCGACCTCCTCGAGGCCCTGGACCGCGCCGGGTACACGGCCATAGACGCCTGGGGCGGCGCCTCGTTCTACCCGACCATGGAGGTGCTCGGGGAGGACCCCTGGGAGCGGCTGCGGGCCGTCCGGCGCGCGGTTCGAAATACCCAGATCCAGGCCTCGGTCCGGTCCCGGTTCCTCTTTGGCACCCGGCCGGCGCCCTGGAGCACGGAGAAGGCCGTGCTCCAGCGGATCCGGGACCTCGGCGTGGACCGGCTCCGGGTGCTCGACATGGCCACCCGCCGGAGCGACACGGTGCGGGTGGTGGAACTGGCCAAGGAGACCGGCATCCACGTCACCGTGGCCCACCTGCTCGACTGGTCCGACCTGGGGGATGCGCCCGAGGCCCTGGTCCGGGCGGCCCAGGCGTATCTCTTCGCCGGCGCCGACGCGGTGTCGGTGCACGACCCCTTCGGCATGCTGAGCCCGCCCGTGGCGGAGCGGATCGTCTCCACCTACCGGGCCCACTTCTCCGCCCCCCTGCGGGTGCACACCCACGACGTGAACCTCGTGGGCGTGGCCGCGGCCGAGGCGGCCCTGCGGGCCGGGGCCACCGGGGCCGACGTTACCATATCGGCCGCGGCCTGGGCCTACAGCCCGCCCCAGACCGAGTCGCTCCTCATGGCCCTGCGGGGCACCCCCCTGGATCCGGGCCTGGACCTCGGGGCCCTCGAGGAGGCGGCGGCGCTGTTCGAGGGGCTTAAGACACAGAAGGGGTTCCGGTACCGGGCGGTGTACGGCGTGGACCACGGGGGCCTCTCCGGGCAACTGCCGGGGGTGGTGCGCCAGGCCATGCTGGAGGAGATCCGCGGGCGCTCGCCCCGGCCCGACATGGACCGGGCGCTGGCCCGGTTCCGGCCGGTGTGGGAGGCGTTCGGCCGCCCGCCGCTCCTACGGCCCTTCCTCCAGGCCGTGTGCGGCCAGGCCGTGGAGGACGTGGTGTCCGGCCGGCCGTTCGCGACCCTGGCCCCCCCGGCCGTCCGGTACCTGGCCGGCGAGTTCGGCCCCCCCATGCCCGGGTGCCGGGCCGACCTCGTGGCCCGGGCCCGGGAGGCCCTTCCGGAGCCGGCCCGGCTGCCGGAGCTCGACGACCTGCCGGCCGAGGCCTTCGGGAGCGAGGACGACCGCCTCACCTACGCCCTGTTCCCCAAGGCCGCGTCGGCGTTTTTCGAGCGGCGGGCGGCCGGCGTCTCCCCCCGGGGCCGGCCGGCCCCGTACCGGCTCGACCGGCCGGCCGAGCCGGCCCAGCCCTCGGTGCCCCGGCAGATCTGGATCACCCGGGCGGGCGAGACCCACCCCGTGGCCCTCGAGGGCATGGGCCCCTGGGAGGGGAACCGCCGCCCCCTGTTCCTGCGGGTGGGACCCCACCGGGCCCGGGTGGACGTGGAATTTCCGCCTCCCGGGCGCACCCGGTACGTGATCCACCTGCACGGCAAGGCGTTCCCGGTGGAGATCGCCGAGGTCCTACCCCCGGGGGCCCGGAGCCTTCCCGTGGTGCTCCGGGAGGGGGAGCACACCACCGAGGTGCTCTACTCGTTCTCCGACCCGACGAGGTGAGGGAAAGCTGGAAGGCTG
>NZ_BAAHXI010000086.1:0-12498 GCF_054656955.1 Deferrisoma palaeochoriense | reverse complement strand
AGCTTCCCAAGAGCTCCGCCACACTTCCTTGGCTGGGCCGTTCGGCAACGGGGGCCCCACCCCCCAGCGCCGCTCGTGCAAAAGAAAAACCGCCCCTCGGGGCGGCCGGTTTCGGCGGCCCGTCGGGCGCTCATCCCACCTCGTTGTACGGCCGCACCCGGAACCGGACCCCCAGTTCCTCGGCCCGGCGGCGGCAGGCCTCCAGGTCGAGCCCCGGCACGGCCACCACCGAGGCCGTGACCTCGGGGATGTGCTCCCGGGCCTCCCGGAGGAACTCGAGGACCGCCTCGTAGGCGCCTTCGACGCCAGGCCGGCAGAGCCGTTCGTAGGTCTCGGCGTCGGGGGCGTTGAGGCTCACCGACACGGCGTCCACCAGCCCCGCGAGCTCGGCGGGGACGTTTCGACCGTGCACCGCGCTCGCCAGCCCGTCGGTGTTGACCCGGATCCGCCGCGCGCCCCGCCGCCGCAGCTCCCGGGCCACCTCCTTCACCAGCTCGAGCCGCAGGAGCGGCTCGCCGAACCCGCAGAACACCACCTCGTCCCAGGCCCCGGGCCCGCCCCGGGCCTCCACCGCGTCGAGGATCTCCTCGGCCGAGGGCTCGTGGGTAAGCGCCAGGTCGTGGCCCTTGACCACGGGCGCCCGGTGTTTGGGGCAGAAGGCGCACCGGTTCGTGCACCGGTTCGTGACGTTGAGGTACAGGCTCCGGCGGATCGGGTACGCGACCGGGTTCCCCTCCACCTCCCCCACCCCGAAGAGCTCCCGGCTGGCCCGGGTGGTGATGCGGGCCACGTCGTCCACCGAAAGCCCCCGGATCCGGGCCACCTCGGCCGCGGTATACACGATGTAGGCCGGCTCGTTTCGCTTCCCCCGCTTGGGCTGGGGCGCCAGGAACGGGCAGTCGGTTTCCAGGAGGAGCCGTTCCAGGGGCGCCCGGGCCACCACCTCCCGGAGCCGGTCGTTTTTGGGGTACGTCACGGTGCCGGGGATCGAGAGGAAAAACCCCATGCCCAGCACCTCCTGGGCGAGGTCCCAGTCCCCGGAGAAGCAGTGGAACACCCCCCGGAGCTCGCCCGCTTCCTCCCGGAGGATGCCCACGACGTCGGCGTGGGCGTCGCGGTCGTGGATCACCACGGGGAGTCCGAGCTCCCGGGCCCGCCGGATCTGCTCCCGGAACTGGCGCTGTTGGAGGTCCCGGGGCGACCGGTCCCGAAAGTAGTCGAGCCCGATCTCCCCCCAGGCCACGACCCGCGGCGAACGGGCCAGGTCGGCCAGGGCATCCAGGTCGGCCTCGGTGACCTGGGCGGCGTCGTGGGGGTGCACGCCCACCGTGGCCCACACCCCGGGGGTGCGCTCGGCGAGTTCCACCGCGGCCCGGCTGTCGTCCGGGTCGATTCCCACGGTGATGATCGCGCCCACCCCGGCCCGGCGGGCCCGGTCCAGGACCCCCACGAGGTCGTCCCGCAGCCCCTCCAGGGTGAGGTGGGCGTGGGTGTCGACGATCACCGGGCCTCGATCCGCGGAAAGAGGCTGGGGCCCCTCTCGGTACGCACCCCGGCCGGCAGCCCGCCCCACTCCCGGAGCTCCTCCAGGCGGCCCTCGTCGGCCCGGCGGGTCATGCCGAGCCGACGCCAGATCTCCCGGCCCGTGTGGGGCAGGAACGGGAACACCAGGAGTCCCACGGCCCGCAGGGCCTCGCAGGCGTTGTACAGCACCTGGTCGAGCCGGGCCGCCTGTTCGGGAACCTTGGCCAGCGACCACGGCGCGGTCGTGTCCACGTACTTGTTGACCACCCCCACGAACTCCCACACGGCGATGAGGGCCCGATGAAACGCGAGGTCGTTCATGGCCGCGTCCACCTGCTCCAGGCACGTGGCCAGGGCCTCCCGGAGCCCCTCGTCCACCCCCTCGGTGCCGAACGAGAGCACCCGGGGCACCACGCCGTCCCGGTACTTCCCCACCATCGCGAGCACCCGGGACACCAGGTTTCCCAGGTCGTTCGCCAGATCGGAGTTGATCCGGTGCACCAGGGCGTCGCGGCTGAAATCGCCGTCGAGCCCGAACGGGACCTCCCGCAGGAGGAAGTAGCGGAACGCGTCCACCCCGTACTCGGCCGCGATGGCCCCGGGGTCCACCACGTTCCCCAGGCTCTTGGACATCTTCTTGCCCTCGACCGTCCACCAGCCGTGGGCGAACACCCTCTTCGGCAGGGGGAGCCCGGCGCTCAGCAGGAACGTGGGCCAATACACGGCGTGGAACCGCAGGATGTCCTTACCGATCACGTGCACGTCGGCCGGCCAGTACCGCTCGAACCGCTCGGGGTCGTCGGGGAACCCGGCCCCGGTGATGTAGTTGGTGAGCGCGTCGAACCATACGTAGATCACGTGCTTGGGGTCGCCGGGCACCGGGATCCCCCAGGAGAAGCTCGTGCGGGAGATCGAAAGGTCCCGCAGCCCCTCCCGGACGAACGACAGGATCTCGTTTCGCCGGCTCACGGGCTGGATGAACTCCGGGTGCTCCTCGATATGCTTGAGCAGGGCGTCCTGGTACCGGGACATCCGGAAAAAGTAGCTCGGCTCCTTGAGCTTTTCGGTGGGCCGGTTGCAGTCGGGGCAGGTGCCCTCGATGAGCTGGTTCTCGGTCCAGAACGTCTCACAGGGGGTGCAGTACCAGTCCTCGTACTCCCCGAGGTAGATGTCGCCGTTGGCCTGGACCCGCCGGAAGAGTTCCTCCACCGCCCGGCGGTGCGCCGGTTCGGTGGTCCGGATGAACCGGTCGTTGGAGATCTCGAGGGTTTTCCAGAGGTCCTGGAACCGGGTCACCACCCGGTTCGCCAGGTCGATGGGCCGCTCGCCTCGCTCCGCCGCCGCCTTCTGCACCTTCTGGCCGTGCTCGTCGGTGCCGGTGAGGAACAATACGTCAAACCCGGCCGCGCGCTTGTACCGGGCCAGGGCATCGCAGGCCACGGTGGTGTACGCGTGACCGATATGGGGCACGTCGTTCACGTAGTAGATGGGCGTCGTCACATAGAACGTTTTCGCCATGATCACCCCTTTGGCTTTTTCGGTCCGCGCCGCCCCCGGCGCCTGCGGCGTTTCGTGCCCGTCTTCGGCGGGCCTGTCTCCTCGGCCTTCTCGTCCCCCTTCTTCCCGGGCTGACTAGGTTCCGGCGACCTGCGGGGCTCCGGCGGCCCGGGCGCGCGCTCCCGGCGCCGTTTGGGCGTTGTTCGCTCCTTCGACCCCTCCTCCTGCGGGGCCGAAGGGGTCCCGGTGGGTTCGGCCTTCGGCCTCCCCCACTCCTCGACATCGATCTCGACCGCGCCGTCCCGGGTCTGGATCACGAAGGTGCCCTCGAGCACGTTGCGCCGGATCACCTTGCCCGTGCCCCGGGACGTCTCCACGGACTTCCCGACCCGCGGGAACTTCTTGGCTGCCTTCTTGTACTGGGCGTGCTCGTACCCCAGGCAGCACATGAGCCGGCCGCACACCCCCGAGATCTTCGTGGGGTTCAGGGCCACGTCCTGTTCCTTGGCCATGCGCACGCTCACCGGGGTGAAATCGGTGAGCCAGGTGGCGCAGCAAAGCTCCCGGCCGCACGGCCCCACCCCGCCCACGAGCTTCGCCTCGTCGCGCACCCCGATCTGGCGCATCTCGATGCGGACGTGAAACTCCCGGGCCAACTCCCGGACGAGGTCCCGGAAGTCCACCCGCTGCTCGGCGGTGAAGTAGAAGATGGCCTTCGAGCCGTCGAACAGGTACTCCACGTCCACGAGCTTCATCGGGAGCCCCCGCTCCCGGATCTTCTCGAGACACACCTGAAAGGCGTACCCCTCGAGCTCGCAGTTCTGCTCGTACCTCAGGATGTCGCGCTCGTTGGCCTGACGGAGCACCTTCTTAAAGGTCTGGCCGGGCATGGGATCGAGGTCCCGCGGGGGGCTCGCCACCTGCCCCAGGGCCATGCCCCGCTCCGTCTCCACCACCACCCAGTCGCCTGCGTCGCACTCCACGCCGTCGGCATCGAAATGGTACACGCGGCTGGCGCGCTTGAACCGAACTCCTACGACCCGAGCCAATGGTCCTCCCAATCCCGCCCGGCGAGCCCCAGGAACAGGGCGTCGAGGGCGAGCTGCGCGTTCACGTTGCGATCGAGCCAGCCCAGGACCCGGGTGACCCCGGCCTGCCGGTCGATCCAGGTTTCCACATCGTTGCCGAGCCGGCGAATCCGCTCGGCCACGACCGACTGGAGCAACTCCAGGCGCTGCCGAAGGTCGGGGACCCGGGCCCACTCGGCCGCGAGCCGTAGCGCCTCGCCGGCGCCTCCCCGATCCCACCGGTCGGCCGCCGCCTCGACCTCCCCGAGGAACTCCAGGAACTCGCCCACGCCCCGTGCGAGCACCCGGCCCGGCCGCCCGGCCACGATGCCGGCGAGCCGGCGAGCTTCGGCCCCGTCGATGCCGCACCCCACGAGCACCCGCTCCACCGCGGCATCGTCGAGCGGGTCGAACCGGATCCCCTGGCACCGGGACACCACCGTGGGAAGGAGCTGTTCGCGGTGGCTGGCGATCAGGATCAGGTGTACCCCCTCGGGCGGCTCCTCCAGCGTCTTGAGGAGGGCGTTGGCCGCCTCGCGGGTGAGCCGGGCGGCGTCCGGGAGTATAGCAACCCGCCGGCCGCCCTCAAAAGCCCGGTAGGCAAGGGCCTCCTGGAGGCCGCGCACCTCGTCCACCCCCACCCTTGCGCCCCCGGCCTCGAGCACGTGCAAGTCGGGATGGGCGCCCGAGTCGAGCCGGCCGCAGGACCGGCACGCCCCGCAGGCCTCGGCCCGGCCGAGAGCTTCTTCAGACCGGCACAGGAGCACCCGGGCCACCTCCCGGGCCACCAGCGATTTCCCGATACCGCTCGGCCCCCAAAACAGATAGGCGTGGGGGATCCGCCCGGACGAAAGGCTCCGGCGGAGCACCCGCAAAGGGCGCTCGTGGCCCACGATCCGGTCGAACCCCACCCTACCCCCTCTCTCCCTGGAACAGGTCGGCCACCGCCGCCCACACCCGGGCCGCCACGTCCTCCGGGGTGCCGCCGGCGTCCACCACCCGCACCCGCCCGGGCTCCCGGGCCGCGATCGCCAGGTACCCTCGGCGAACCCGGTCGTGGAACTCCGGCTTCTCCTGCTCGAACCGGATCTCCGCCCCGGGGCCGGACACTCCGTGGAGCGACCGTGCCACCCCCTCCCGGGGATCCAGATCGAGGAGCACGGTCCGGTCCGGCACAAGCCCCCCGGCCGCCAGCCGGTTCAGGGCCCGCACCTGCCCGAGGTCGAGCCCCCTGCCCCAGCCCTGGTAGGCCTCGGTGGCGTCGGCGAACCGGTCGCAGATCACGATCTCCCCCGCCTCGAGGGCAGGCCGAACCACCTTCTCCACGTGCTCCGCGCGGTCAGCCGCGTAGAGGAGCAACTCGGCCAGCGGGCAGGGCGGATCGCCGCTCGGCGTCAGGAGGATCTTCCGGAGGGCCTTGCCCAGGGGCGTGTCGCCGGGTTCCCGGGTGAGCCTCACCCGCCACCCGGCCTCGGAGAGTCGCTCCGCCAGGAGCCGGGCCTGGGTGCTCTTCCCGGTGCCCTCCCCGCCCTCGAACGTCAGGAACACCCCCCTCATGCCGGGGGCGTCTCCAGGTCCCAGAACTCCCGCTTGGCCGGCCGGCCCATCAGCCGCTCCACCCCCTCGGCCGGCGCCAACCGCCCCTCCAGCACCTCCTGGACGGTTTCGGCGATCGGCATCTCGACCCCTTTGCGGCGGGCGAGTTCCACGGCCGCACCCGTGGTCTTGACCCCCTCGGCCACGGCCCGCATGGAGGCCAGAATGGAATCCAGGGCCTCTCCCCGGCCGAGCCGAAGGCCCACGGTCCGGTTTCGGGAGAGCCCCCCCGTGCAGGTGAGCACCAGGTCCCCCATGCCCGCAAGCCCAAGGAAGGTCAAGGGATTCGCCCCCAGGGCGACCCCCAGTCGGCTGATCTCCGCCAAACCCCGGGTGATCAGGGCCGCCCGGCTGTTGTGGCCGAACCCCAGGCCGTCGGAGATGCCGGCCGCCAGGGCCACCACGTTCTTGAGCGCCCCCCCGGTCTCCACCCCCACCAGGTCGTCGAGGGTGTACACCCGGAACCGGGCGTCGGAGAACAGGGCCTGGAGTCGTGCCGCGCCTTCGGCATCGCGGCACGCGAGGCTCACCGCCGTGGGCATGCCCTTCGCCACCTCGGCCGCAAACGAGGGGCCCGAAAGGGCCGCGATTCGGCCCTCCATCCCCTCGGGAAGCACCTCGGCCAACACCTCGTGCATGAGCCGGAGGCTGCCCATCTCGATGCCCTTCGAGGCCGTGACGACCCATGCGTCGGGCCGCACCCACCGGGCCGCCCGGCCCATGACCTGCCGCACCACCTGGGAGGGGGTGACGCTCACCACCACCTCGGCCCCCGACACGGCCGTCTCCAGATCGGCGGTGGGTTCCACCGGGTCGGGAATCCGGTGACCCGGAAGGTAGAGGTCGTTCTCCCGCGTGGAGGCCATGCGCTCGGCCAGGTCGGCCTCGTACACCCACAGCCGCACCAGCATCCCCTTGCGGCCCAGCACCGTGGCCAGGGCCGTCCCCCAGGCCCCGGCGCCCACCACCGCAACCCGTGGTTCGCTCACGGCGCCGACTCCCGCTTCGGATGGAGGATCTCTCCGGGCACCGGAACCCGGGGCGCGTCGAACCACAGATCCTCGAGCCCGAACTCCTGGCGCACGTCCTCGTAGAACACGTGGACCACCCAGTCCCCGAAATCCAGAAGCGCCCACCGCCCCTCGCGGATTCCCTCGACCCCCAGGGGCCGCACCCCCCGCTCCTTCATCGCGTCGAGCACCCCTTCGGCGATGGACTGGACCCGCCGGTCGCTGGATCCGCTCACGATCAGGAAGTAATCGGTGAACCCGGCGAGCTTTCGCACGTCGAGCACCGCGAGGTCGGCCCCGCGCTTCTCCGCCGCGGCCGCCGCGCAGATCATCACGCGCTCCAGGATCTCTTCGTCGGTCATGTCCCACTCCCGAAAAACCAGACAGGATGCTCCCGGGCCGCCCGTTCCAACACCACGCGCACCGGCTCGGGCACGAGGTAGCGCACCGAGCGCCCCCGGGCGACCAGGTCCCGGATCGAGGACGAGGAGATGTCCAGCGGGGTCACCCGCACGATCCGCACCTCCCGGCCCGAACGGTGTTGGAACCCGTGGGGGGTGGCCTCGAACTCGCCCTCCAGGGCCCGGGGCGGGACGAGGGGCCCCTCGTCCGGCGGCCGGCGCATCACGGCCAGATCGGCCAGGGCGAAGAGCTCCGGGTACCGGTGCCAGGTGTGGATCTCCCGGAACGCGTCGGCGCCCAGGAGAAACCACAGACGACGGTCGGGCCCGGCCTCGGCCCGCCACTCGGTCAGCGTGTCCACCGTGTAGCTCGGCCCCTCCCTCCGGAGTTCCCGGTCCGACACCCCGAACCGGGGGTTGTCGGCCACGGCGGCCCGAAGCCACTCCAGGCGGGCCTCGGCCGGGGCGAGCCCCTCGGCCCCCTTGTGGGGAGGGATCCGGGCCGGCACGAACCACACCCGTTCGAGGCCGAGGGCATCGGCCACCTCTTCCGCGGCCCTCAGATGCCCCAGGTGGACCGGGTTGAAGGTGCCCCCGAACACCCCGATGCCCCCCGGCCGGTCCGGGAGGGGCGCCTCAGGCCTCACGCACCTGCCCTTCGCCGAAAATGACGAACTTCGTGGTGGTGAGATCCTCCACGCCCATGGGCCCGAAGGCGTGGAGCTTGGTGGTGGAGATGCCGATCTCCGCCCCGAGGCCGAGCTGCTGGCCGTCGCTGAACCGGGTGGAGGCGTTCACGGCCACCACCGAGGAGTTCACCTCCCGCACGAACCGCTGGGCGTTCGCGTAGTCGCGGGTCACGATGGCCTCAGTGTGGAGGCTGCCGTAGCGCTCGATGTGGTCGATGGCGGCGTCCAGCCCGTCCACCACCCGCACGGCCAGGACGAGGTCCAGATACTCGGCGTGCCAGTCGTCCTCCGTGGCCTCCCGGGCGTCGGGAATCCACCGCCGGGTCTCGGGGCAGCCCCGGATCTCCACCCCGGCCGCCTTGAGGGCCGCGCCGATCCGCGGGAGGAACGCCTCGGCCGCGTCCCGGTGCACCAGCAGGGTCTCGAGGGCGTTGCACACGCCGGGGCGCTGGCACTTGGCGTTGAGCACGATGCGCTCGGCGGCATCCGGGTCGGCCGAGGCGTCCACGAACACATGGCACACCCCCTTGTAGTGCTTGATGACGGGGATGCGGCTGTTCTCGGTGACGAACCGGATCAGGCCCTCCCCGCCCCGGGGGATGATGAGGTCGATGTACTCCTCCAGGCGGAGCATCTCGAGCACGGCCTCCCGGTCGGTCACCCCCACCACCTGGATCGCGCCCTCCGGCACCCCGGCCGACGCCGCGGCGCGGCCGAGCACTTTCGCGATGGCGCGGTTCGAGTGGATCGCCTCCTTGCCGCCCCGCAGGATCACGGCGTTCCCGGCCTTGAGGCACAGCCCGGCCGCGTCGGCCGTGACGTTGGGCCGCGACTCGTAGATGATGCCGATGACCCCGAGGGGGATGCGCTGCTTGCCCACCAGAAGCCCGTTGGGCCGCTTCCACATCCGGACCACCTCGCCCACCGGGTCGGTCTGGGCCGCCACCTCCCGCAACCCCTGGGCCATGGAGGCGATCACCGCGTCCGACAGGGTCAGCCGGTCGATCATGGCCTTCGAGAGCCCGGCCTGCTCGGCGGCCTCCAGGTCCTTGCGGTTCTCGGCCTGGAGCTCGGCCTGCGCTGCCTCGAGCCCGTCGGCCATGGCCCGCAGGGCCTCGTCCTTCACCCGGCTCGAAAGGCGCGCGAGTTCCCGGCTCGCCCTCCGGGCCCGCTGCCCCATCGCCACCAGATCGTCGCGCAACGCCATGTCCTACTCCCTCTTCTCGGAGCCCGCCGGCGCCCCCGCCCCGAACGCGGGCTCCCGGAACACGACGAGGTCATCCCGGTGGATGACCTCGTCCCCGAAGGTGTAGCCGAGTCTATCAGCGATCTCCCACGAAGCCAACCCCGCGATTTCGCGCACTTCCTCGGCGCTGTAGGCCACGAGGCCCCGGGCCACCTCCTCCCCGCCGGGCCCTTCGACCACCACGGCGTCGCCCCGTTCGAACTGGCCCTCCACGCCGACAACCCCCTTGGGAAGGAGGCTCTTTCCGCCGTCCACCAGGGCGCGCACGGCCCCCGCGTCCACCCGGATCCGGCCCACCGGCTGGACCGTGTAGGCGATCCAGTGTTTGCGGCGCCGCAGCCGGTCGGCCTGGGGCGCGAAGAACGTGCCCAGCGGCTCGCCGGTGAGAATCCGCCGGAGGGCGTGGGGCGCCTTGCCCGAGGCGATCACCACCGCGGCGCCGCCGTGGGTGGCGCGTTGGGCGGCGATGAGCTTTGTGGCCATGCCCCCCGTGCCCACCCGGGACCGGGACCGGCCGACGAACCGTTCCACCGTCTCGTCCACCCGGTCCACCCGCTCCACGAGCCGGGCGTCGGGGTGCACCTTGGGGTCGCGGTCGAAAAGCCCCTCGATGTCGCTCAGGATCACCAGGGCCTCGGCCTCGACCAGATTCGTCACGAGGGCCGAGAGGTTGTCGTTGTCGCCGAACTTGAGCTCCTCGACCACGACGGTGTCGTTCTCGTTGATGACCGGCACGGCCCCCAGACGCAGAAGCGCCAGGAGGGCCGTCTTGGCGTTCTGGTACCGGCGGCGGCTCTCCAGGTCGTCGCGGGTGAGGAGCACCTGGCCCACGGGGATCCCGTGGGGCCGAAACACCTCCTCGTACAGCCCGACCAGGTGGATCTGTCCCACCGCGGCCAGTGCCTGCACCTCGGGGATCGTGCCCGGCCGGCGCTCGAGCCCGAGCCGCCCCATGCCGGCCGCCACTGCCCCCGAGCTCACGAGCACCACCTCGCTCCCCCGCCGCCTCGCCGCGGCGATGTCGTCGGCCAGCATCTCGAACACGCGGCGATCGAGTCGCCCGTCGGGGCCCGTGAGCACCTGGCTCCCGACCTTGACCACGACCCGGTGCGCCTCGGCCAAACGGTTCCTGCTCAAGGCGTTGCTCCTGTTCGTCTCTGCTGGAAAGCTGGAAACCCGGTAGACTGGAAAGCGGGCGGATCCCGGCGGCCGCCGGCCGGCTCACTCCTCCCCGCCCGCGGGCCGCTCCAGTTCCTCCAGGGCCCGGCCGGTCTCCACCACCAGCTCCCGGACCCCTTCGCCCGTGACCGCCGAGATCGCCCGCACCTCGACCCCCTCGGCCGCGAACGCCCCCCGGATCGCGGGCAGGGCCTCGCGCACCTCCGTGAGATCGGCTTTCGTGACGACCACCCGCTCGGGCTTTTCGGTCAAATCCGGGCTGAAGGCCTCGAGCTCCCGCCGCACGGCCCGGTAGAGGGTCAGCGGATCGCCCTGGGTGGGATCCACCAGGTGCAGAAGAAGCCGGGTGCGCTCCACGTGCTTCAAGAACCGGATCCCCAGCCCCGCCCCCCGGTGCGCCCCCTCGATGAGGCCCGGGATGTCGGCCACCACGAAGGAGCGTTCCTCGGCCCACCGGACCACGCCCAGGTTGGGCACCAGGGTGGTGAACGGGTAGTCGGCGATCTTCGGCCGGGCCGCCGAGATCCGGGAGATCAGGGTGGACTTCCCCGCGTTCGGGAATCCCACGAGCCCCACGTCCGCCAGGAGTTTGAGCTCGAGCCGGACGCGCCGCTCCTCCCCCGGGGTGCCGGGCTGGGCGTACCGGGGCGCCCGGTTGGTGGGCGTGGCGAACCGCGCGTTCCCCTTTCCCCCGAGGCCGCCCTTGAGGAGCACCACCCGCTGGCCGGGCTCCACCAGATCCGCCAGCACCTCGCCCGTCTCGGCGTCGCGCACCACGGTGCCCACCGGGAGCCGTACCTCCAGATCCCGGCCGCTGCGGCCGGTGCGGTCCGACCCCATGCCCGGCCGGCCGTTCTCGGCCCGGAGCACCCTTCGATGCCGCAGATCGAGGAGCGTGGTGAGCCGCGGCTCGGCCACGAGCACCACGTCGCCGCCCCGTCCGCCATCGCCGCCGTCGGGGCCTCCAAGGGGAACAAATTTTTCCCTTCGGAACGACACGCACCCGGCGCCCCCGTTGCCGGAGGCCAGCGTGAGTTCCACCTCGTCGATGAATTTCATGGAAGCTCCGTAGGCCGCGAGGCGCGGTCTGTTCGCAAAAACAATAGCTTCCGCCTCGGCCAGACGGTGCGCCGCGGCCGTCTGGACCACGGAACCGAAGACCATGCCAGGGGCCAGAAGACAGACGACAGAGGACAGGGGGTTCTCTGACCTCTGACTTCTAAATTCCGGCCCCTGATACGGCAGCCGCTGACGCTGGAATCCCAAAGAATTTTAGCTTCCCAGCCTCCCAGCCTCCTAGCGTCCCAGCGGGGAGTGACTTGGAAGCGGTTCTCGGTCGTCGGTCAGCGCCCCCCGGAGCCCCAATGAACGAAAGCCCGGACGGGGAACTCCCTGTCCGGGCCTCGAAACCTCGATCGTCGGGTCCGGGAGGGGCCCCCTAGGACGCCGCCTCCTCGGCCGGGATCACGTTCACGTACACGCGCCGGTCGCGGCCCTTGGTCTCGAACTTGACCACCCCATCCACCAGGGCGAACAGGGTGTAGTCGCGGCCGCACCCCACGTTCTTGCCGGGCTTGAACTTCGTGCCGAGCTGCCGCACCAGGATGTTGCCGGCCCGCACCGTCTGGCCGCCGAACCGCTTGACGCCCCGTCGCTTGCCGATGCTGTCGCGGCCGTTCCGGGAGCTTCCACCTGCCTTTTTATGAGCCATGTCCTCTCACCTCCTCGGATCAGGCCGTCTCGATGGCCTCGACCTTGACGCCGGTGTAGTACTGCCGGTGTCCCTGTTTGCGGCGGTACCCCTTGCGGCGCTTCATCTTGAACACGATGATCTTCTTGTCGCGGCCCTGCTCCACGATGGTGCCGCGCACCCGCGCCCCCTCCACCACGGGCTTGCCGATCTTGAGCTCGCTGCCGTCGTTGACGAGCAGCACGTCCTCGAACACCACCTGCTCCCCGACGTCCCCCGGGAGCTTTTCCACCTTGAGGAAGTCCCCCTGCCCCACGAGGTACTGCTTTCCACCGGTACGGATCACTGCGTACATGGCTTTCCATTCCTCCGACCAACGGCCCCGTAGGGCCCACCGTTTCGAGCGAAAAGCGGACTATAGTGAACTCCCATGAGGGCTGTCAACCCTCAGCTCGTGCGAAACGGCTAGAAGACGGCCGCTAGGACGCTAGGAGGCTGGGATGCTAGGGCGCCAAAATCCTTTGGGATTCCAGCGCCAGCAGCTGTCCCAGCCCCTGGGAGCGGCTTCCAAGTAACTTCGGCTAAGCGGCTGGGCTGCG
>NZ_BAAHXI010000085.1:0-13103 GCF_054656955.1 Deferrisoma palaeochoriense | reverse complement strand
TCCCCCTAGCCGCCCGGCTGCCCGCCGCTTTGCCGCCGAAACACCGCCACGTAGCAGTCCTCCCCCAGGTCGGTGACCTCGGGGCCGGCGAACCCCTCGGGAGCGGCGAGGCCAGAGAGGTCCTCGGGGGAGAGCCGGATCCGCTCGGGCGGGCCGTGGGGCGTGGGTCGCTTGTGGAACTCCACCGCCGCGAGCCACCCCCCGGGCCGGAGCACCCGGGCGGCCTCCCGAAGCGCCGCCCCGGCCTCGCCCCGTTCGGCCAGGTCGTGGAGCACCGTGGCGAAGAGCACCCCGTCGGTCGAGGCGTCGGCGAGGTTCTCGAGCCGGGCGGCGTCGCCCCCCCGGGCCGACACCCGGTCCGCGAACCCCCGGCCCCGGGCCTCCCGGTTCAGGGTTTCCACCCCCTCCTCCCAGGGGTCGATCCCGAGGACCCGCACCCCGTCGCCCAAGCGCTCCGCCAGGGCAAAGGCGTAGTTCCCCACGCCGCACCCGAGATCCAGCAGGAGCCCCTCCCGCACCTCCGGCAGCGCGGCCAGGAACCGCTCCCGGTCGATCAGGCCAAAGCTCGACTTCCCGGCCTCGCGGGGCACGCCCATGGATCGACTCCTCTTGGCATCGGTGACGGGTAAGACGGCGGGGCTGCCTAGCTGCCTCGCCGCTTACTCCCCCATCTCCTGCACGAGTTCGGTCAGCACCCCGCCGGAAGACTTGGGGTGCACGAAGGCGATCCGGGTGTTGTGGGCGCCGGTCCGGGGGGTCTGGTCCACCATCCGCACCCCCTCGGCCTTGAGCCGCTCCACCTCGGCCGCCACGTCGTCCACCTGGTAGGCGATGTGGTGGAACCCGGGGCCGTTCTTCTCCAGGAACTTGGCCACCGGGGAGTCGGGGCTCGTAGGCTGCACCAGCTCCAGGCGCACCTCGCCGATGGGCAGGAACGCCACCTTCACCTTCTGGTCGGCCACCTCCTCCACCCCGCCGAGCTCCAGGCCCAGGTGCTTGGTGTAGAAGGCCGCGGCCTCCTCGATGTCGCGAACCGCGATGCCGATATGGTTGATCTTGCTGGGCATGTCGCTCCTCCCTCTACGCCCCCAGGCGCTCCCGGATGAACTTCACCACGTCGTTCGTATCGGTGCCGGGCAAAAAGATCTCGGCGAACCCGGCCTCCTTCAGGGCCGGGATGTCCTCCACCGGGATGATGCCGCCCCCGAACAGGAGCACGTCGCCCTTGCCCTTTTCCTTGAGGAGCTGGGCCACCCGCGGGAAGAGCACCATGTGGGCCCCCGACAGGCACGAGAGCCCCACCACGTCCACGTCCTCCTGGATCGCGGCGGCCACGATCTTCTCGGGGGTCTGGCGGATGCCGGTGTAGATCACCTCCATGCCGGCGTCCCGAAGGGCCCGGGCCACCACCTTGGCGCCCCGGTCGTGGCCGTCGAGGCCGGGCTTGCCGATCAACACGCGAATCTTCTTCTGCGCCATCTCACAACCCTCCCGGGTCAAAGGTCGAAAGAAAAACCGATCGGATTAGGTGGCCTCGGTGTACTCGCCGTACACCCCCCGGAGCACGTCGCAGATCTCGCCCAGGGTGGCGTAGGCCTTCACGGCCTCGAGGATCGGGGGCATCACGTTCGCGCCCTCGGTGGCGGCCTGCCGGAGGGCCTCCAGACTCCTTTCCACGGCCCCGGCGTCGCGCTCGGCCCGCACCCGGGCCGTCTTCTGGCGCTGGTAGGCCTCCACCTCGGGGTCCACCCGCAGGATGTTCTTCGGGAGCTCCTCCTCGATCTGGAACTTGTTCACGCCCACCACGATCTGCTCGCCGCTTTCCACGGCCCTCTGGTAGGCGTAGGCGGCATCGCCGATCTCCTGCTGGATGTACCCGGCCTCGATCGCCTTGATCACCCCGCCCATGTCGTCGATCTTGTCCAGGTACTCCTTGGCCCGGCGCTCGATCTCGTCGGTCATGGCCTCCACCAGGTACGACCCGGCCAGGGGGTCGGCCGAGTCGGCCACGCCCGACTCGTGGGCGATGATCTGCTGGGTCCGCAGGGCGATCCGCACCGAATCCTCGGTGGGCAGGCACAGGGCCTCGTCCCGGGAGTTGGTGTGGAGGCTCTGGGTGCCCCCCAGCACCGCGGCCAGGGCCTGGAGGGTCACCCGCACCACGTTGTTATCGGGCTGCTGGGCCGTGAGGGTGCACCCGGCGGTCTGGGTGTGGAACCGCAGCATCATGCTCCGGGGGTTCTTGGCGCCGAACCGCTCCTTCATGATCCGGGCCCACAGCCGGCGGGCCGCCCGGAACTTGGCCACCTCCTCCAGGAGGTTGTTGTGGGCGTTGAAGAAGAACGACAGCCGCCCCGCGAACTCGTCCACGTCGAGGCCCCGGTCCACGGCGGCCTGCACGTAGGCGATGGCGTTGGCCAGCGTGAACGCCACCTCCTGCACCGCCGTGCTGCCGGCCTCCCGGATGTGGTAGCCCGAGATGGACATGGTGTTCCAGGCGGGCACGTGCTCCTTACAGAACGAGATGATGTCGGTGATGATCTTGAGGCTCGGTTCGGGGGGGAAGATGTAGGTGCCCCGGGCCACGTACTCCTTGAGGATGTCGTTCTGGATGGTGCCCCGGAGCTTGTCGCTCGGCACGCCCTGCTTCTCGGCCACGGCGATGTACATGGCCAGCAGGATCCCGGCCGGGGCGTTGATGGTCATGGAGGTCGAGACCTGGTCCAGCGGGATGCCGTCGAACAGGATCTCCATGTCCCGGAGGCTGTCGATGGCCACCCCCACCTTGCCCACCTCGCCCTCGGCGAGTTCGTGGTCCGAGTCGTACCCGATCTGGGTGGGCAGGTCGAAGGCCACACTCAGGCCCGTCTGGCCCTGCTTCAGGAGGTAGTGGTAGCGCTCGTTGGTCTGCTCGGCCGTGCCGAACCCGGCGTACTGGCGCATGGTCCAGAACCGGCCCCGGTACATGGTGGGCTGCACGCCCCGGGTGAAGGGGTACTCGCCGGGGAGCCCCACGTTCTCCAGGTACCCGTCGAGGTCCACGTCGAGCGGGGTGAACACCCGTTTCACCTCGATGCCCGAGGTCGTCAGGAACTTCTCCCGGCGCTCCGGGAACTTCTTGAGCGTTTTCGCCACCGGCCCCTGTTCCCACGCCTCCACGCGCTGGCGGATCGCCTCTTTGTCCATGGAAGCCTCCCTCCGCGATCGAAACGACGCCTCAAACCCACCCCGCCGGCCCTTCCGACGGGCTGGCCCGGCAGGGTAGCAGGATCGCTCCTTTTCAGCAATATTGAAAATCTTAAGGGAGGCTAAAAAGCGGGGCGGCGAGGCAGCTTGGCGGCCCGGCAGCAGGGGTGGTGAACAGGACTCGGTCGCGCCGAAGGGAATCGCCGGTAGAACGAAGGAGTCCGCCGGGGCGAGAACCCGACCCTCACCATATTGTTTCCACAGAGGAGAGCCTGATCTTCGCGTCCCGGGAGACAAGGGGCCTCTCCAACGCGAGGGCCGTCGCTGCGATCACTCGGTCCGGCAGGTCGGGAACGGTCCCCCTCGGAACCTTCTCCATCGCCCGGGCCACAAGAGCGTCCAACGGCACTACAACCACCCCCGTATCCTCCCGAGCCCCCAGGGAAGAAAGTCCGTGATACAGGTCCCAGGGTATCCGTCCCTTCTCGGCCAAGTAGAGCAACTCCACCAAGGTAATCGCGGACACGAACACCGGTTCTCCCGCCTGGAACGCCGACGCCACGGCTTCCCGAGCACGGCGGGAGAGCCGCCCGGAGGCCGTGGCATACCACACCAACGCGTGGGTATCGAGAACGAGCCCCGCCATCAAAGGTCGTCCCTGGGGAACCGCCGGGCCATCTCCTCCCGCGCCCGGTCAATGTCCTCTTCCGTCACCTCCACCCCCGCCCAAAGCCCGTATATGTCCGGCACGCGCGGCCCACTCCCCTGGCCCACCTTCCTGACATAGGCGAGCACATCCAGCTGCTTTTCGGGAGGGAGCTTCTTCACCTGCTCCAGGATTTCGTCCACCAGGGTCATTGGGCGTCTCCGATCTACGAATACCAACGGAAATATTGCAGCTCCCCGTCGTTGCGACGGAAACCCGCGGGTGGGGGGCTGGTGGAGAGCCGGGGGCGGCCCCTCACCTCGCCGCGCCCTCACCACGCCTGGATCGATTTGGAAGGTCCGGATCGTCCGCCACCGCCGCCCCGCCCCGCCGAGCCGACAACGGCATGGAAAGGCGCGGCGAAGAGGGTGCCGCACTCGCGCCCGGCCGGAACCAGTCCCCCACCCGCCGCCGGCACTACTCTTGAAGGTAGCAGCAACAGTTTTCGTCTGCCCCACCGTGGAAATCTGCCCCGCAGTTTACCGCGCGTCAACACCCTCCCGCTCCGGCCTCCTACCCCTCCCAGGCCCGACGCAGGTCCTGGAGCACGGAGGGGAGTTCCCCCGGGTGGGTGGGGCCGCCCAGGTCCACGAGCAGGTCGCTCACCCCGGCCGCCCGCCAGGCCGGCGCCCGGTCGAGCCAGGAGAACGACTCGGTGCGGTACACCCGGGCGGCCGGGTCGCGCACCAGGGCCCGGGGCACGAACGACCAGGTGAACTCGGTGCCGTCCTGGGCCGTCCGGGCCTCGTCCGCGAGCCACACGGCGGCCGGGTCGAGGCGGGTCAGAAAGAGCGGCGGCCGGCCCCAGGCGTAGGCCACGGGCCGGCCCGGCCAACCCTCCGCCCCTTGGGCCTCCGGGCTCACCACGAAACTCCGGCAGCCCCGCTCCAACAGGGCCTCGGCGGCCCAGGGGTTCACGACGTTGAGTTCCCGGCCGGCGTGGCACTCCAGGTCGAGCCCCCCGACCAACTCGAAGTGGCCCGGGTTCGTGAGGCACACGGCCCGGAACCCCTCGGCCGCGAGGCCCTCCAGGCGCTCGCGAAAAAGGGCGAGGTCGGCCTGGGCGATCCAGGCCGGGATCTCCCACACGATCCGGTCCCGGCCCCCGAGCTCCCCGGCCAGCCGCTCCCGGGCCCGCAGGGTCTCGGTGGTCATGAGGGCCACCACCCGGTGGGGCTTCTCGGCCGCCGCGGCCCTGAGGGCCCTCGCCGTCTCGGCCCGGATCCACACCCGCACCCGGTCGGCCGGGCGGGCCGGGCCCGGGGCCGGGGCCGGCCGGGCCACCGAGACGGCCCGGCGCTCCCCCTCGGCCCGGAGCGCCTCGTCGAGCCGGGCCACCACGGCCCGGCGGATCTCGTTCAGGCGCGAGGGGGGCACCACCACGGGCGGGATCTCCCCCTCCACCCGGAACCCCGCCAGGTGGTAGCCGGTGCCGCCCAGGCGGCCGAACCGCCCGTGGAGCGTGTGGTAGTCGAGCGGGTGGCGCTCGGCCTCGTACCACTCGACCCCGAAGGTCTCGTCCACCTCGGCCGGCCCGCAGGCGGCCCGCACCCGAAGCTCCCCCGGACCGAACGAAAGGGTGAGCCGAAGGGGCCGCCCCTCGGGCCCGGCCGCGGTCCGGGCCTCCTTGGCGAACCGCTGCTCCAGTTCCTCGCCGGCCGCGGTTTTCGTGCGGAGCACCGGGTCGCCCCGGTTCACGGCGTCGGCGCACTCGAGTTCGTAGCGGAACCCGCCCGGCACCTTCCTTTTCCGAAACGCCCGGAGTGTGAGATCCACCCCCTGGCCGGTGGCGCCCGTGGGGATCCGCAGGCGGTCGCCCCGGTGGAGGGGCGTCTCGGTGAAGAGCACCAGGCTTCCCTTCTTCCACCGCACCACCCGGCCCACCCGGGCCCCCAGCGCGGGCGCGCCGCCCTTCCGGAGCACCTCCCGGGGCCGGGGGTGCACGGCGTAGCCCTCCGAGGCCGGCCGCGCGGCCACCGCCGCCAGCATCTCCCGGGCCGCCCCCACGGCGGCCTCCCGGTCGGCCTCGTCGGCATCGAGCACCTTCCGGTAGGCCCGCACCACGGTGTGGACGTACTCGGGCCCCTTGAGCCGCCCCTCGATTTTGAGGGCATCCGCCCCGGCCCGGGCCAGGTCCCACACCCGGCCGATGAGGCAGAGGTCCGAGGTGGAGAGCGGATGGTGCTCCCTCCCGGTCGCGGGTCCGGCCTTCCCCCGGGGCCGGCGCCGGGGCCCGGGGCGCTCGGCGTCGAAAGCCTCGGGACTCGGCTCCCCCCCGGGACGGCGGTAGCCCCAGCGGCAAGGCTGGGCGCACCAGCCCCGGTTGGCGCTCCGGCCCAGAAGCAGGCTCGAGGCGAGGCACTGGCCCGACACCGAGTAGCAAAGCGCCCCGTGCACGAACACCTCGAGCGACGCCCGGGTCTCCCGCCGGATCGCCGCGATCTCGGGGATCGTGCACTCCCGGCCCAGCACCACCCGGGCGAACCCCATCCCCTCCAGGGCCCGCACCCCGGCCGCGTTGTGGACCGACATCTGGGTCGAGGCGTGGAGCCGGGCCTCGGGGAACACCTGCCGGCACACCCGGGCGAGCCCCAGGTCCTGGAGGATCAGGGCGTCGGCCCCGAGGCACACCAGGTCCCAGACCGCCCCCGCGACCCGGGGCATGTCGGCCGGGTCCACCAGGGTGTTCAGGGTCACGTACACCCGCCGGCCGGCGGCATGGGCCGCCGGGACCACCCGGGCCAGGTCGTCCAGGCCGAAGTTCTTCGCCCGGCCCCGGGCGCTCCACTCCCGAAGCCCCAGATAAAACGCATCGGCCCCGGCCTCCAGGCCGGCCCAAAACGCCTCGACCGACCCCGCCGGGGCCACCAGTTCAGGTTTCGACATGAAGCCTCACTTCGTGCTGGGCGGCTAGGCCGCTAGGCGGCTTGGCGGCCAAAACGCCTTCGTCCGATCGGCGAAATGTACCCCGTGCGTCGCACGCTGCGCCCGTAGAGCCACTGTTCCCGGGCCGGCCTTTCGGCCCGGGTTTCCTCTTCCTAAGCGACGGCCTCTGGACGCTTCGGTCACCTCTCGTGCAGGTCTTCCCTCGCCCAGGTTCCACCGATCCGCCGACTGCAGGACTCCTTCGACAGGTTGATCAGGTCATCGAGAGCCTGTTCCGGCCTTGACGACCCTCCAGCGAACGCCCGCAGCGCGTCCAGAAATGCTCGGTCCACGCTGACCCCAACGCGCCTCGCCCGGGCCAGAGTCCGCTCCAACAGTTCGTCGTCAACCTGAACTCTGAGATCCCTTTCGTTGCGAGATTTGCGGCGTTGCGAGAGGCCCAAACCCCATTCTCACGCCACGTGCGCAACGAACGCCACGGTTTTCGGAGGAGGTTCAATGCTGGACCAGCCGCGTAGCGGCGGTCATAGGTCCACACCCTCCTCCTCGATGGTTTCCAGGAGCCGCGGCGAGGCCTCCTCCGCCCGGACGAGGTCCACCGAAAACCGCGGGTCCTCGGCGAGGCACCGCGATACGGCCCGAAGATACTCGTCTTCCGCGATGCCCCACGCGGCCAGGTCCACGTCGGACCGTTCGTGGAAGAACCGGGCCTCCACCGCCGACCCGAACAGCACCACCCGCTTCGCCCCGAACTCCCGGCGAAGCACCTCGGCCAGGCGCCGCGCCAGCACAAGCGCCTCCTGCCGCCGGCACTCCCGCGCCCGCGCGGCGCGCTCGGCCCGCTCCTCCGCGGCCCGCCGCCATTGGGCCCTTTCCGCCTCGGTGTATTCCCGAACCATTTGGCTTACCCCAACTTCGGGTCCACGAACCCTCGGCCACGGGTGTTCGCGCCGCGGGCGCTGCGGCGTGGCGAGACATCCAAAACCAATTCTCACGCCACGTGCGCAACGAACGCCACGGGAAGACGCTTGCGTTTCCGTGGAGAGAGATTGGACCCGAACCCTCGCCGCCCGGGGAACCGGTCCCCCGGTCCGGCCTCCTCCCGATTCGCCTGGCGTTGCGGGAACTCGCACCGAAGCACCTTACCACCGCCCCCGCCGGGCTTCTACGGGGCCGTGGTGACGATTTTTGTCATCCGGGACTGCCGCAGATTGTCAGTTTCGGGGCGGCATTTCGGAACTCGCGGGCGGCACCCCAACATGTCGGGGGTGCGTAGAAACAAAGACCCACATGTCGTTGCGCTTTGGGGTGGCCGGAAAAAATCGCCGTTGGCACGGCCGTTGCTACTAAAGCGGGCGAAGGCAAGGGACGATCAGTAGCCCGAAGGCTTTCGGCGGAATACAAACCCAGGGACGGGGGGAAAGGAGGTCGAGGATCAAGGATGACGCCGCCCGAGACGTAGCGACCAACCGGGGGGAGCCCCTGGCTCCCGCAGAGCACGCAACCCAAACCCAACACCCAACGAAGGAGGTACCATCATGATCCGCAAGATTCGCAGTAAGATGAAAGAGCGCAAGGGCTTCACCCTGATCGAACTCATGATCGTCGTGGCCATCCTAGGCATCCTGGCCGCCGTGGCGATCCCCCAGTACCTCGGCTACATTGCCCGCTCCAAGGCCAATGCCACCCGGGCCAACTACGACACCGCGGTCAATTTCGTGAAGAGCGAGTTTGCCAAGGTGTCGGGTGGTGGCCAAGGTGTCGCCTCCGTGACCGACGAACTGAACTCCGGCAACAAAAAGAACCCCTATGACGCTTCCGCTTCAGCGTTCACCGCTGACGGGGCCGTGGTCCTCGGTGACGTCGACATCCAACCCGATGATCTGAGCTCCTTGTCCCCGGGCGACACCGTGACCGTCCAGGCGAGGTGGCTGGACAATGATGGCAATAACGTCGACGAGACCGTTGATCTGACGTTCGAGTAACATCCAGAGGCACGGAGGGGCCCGGAACAAGGCCCCTCCGTGCTCTTCTTCCCCACAGCTTTGGTAAGCGCATACTCACTCCCACGCCCGCATGGGCGCGACCCAAGGGCAGCCGGCCTCGGCTTCGGCCATGTCGCTTCGCCGGAGGAGACCCATGGGGAAGACTGATTCGTCCATCGCGGGGCTCACCCTCATCGAGCTCTTGGTCGTTGTGGCCATTCTCGGAGTTCTCGCCGCGATAGCCGTCCCCGCGTACACCGGCTACGTCGCAACCGCGAAACAAAGCGTGCTGGCCAACAATTTCAACGCGGCGGTGCAACTCATCCGAAACGAGATCAGTAAACGGGCGGCAGGGGCGGAAAATTATCTCGACACGCCCGACGAATTTGCCGGAGCATTGAATAGCGGCGGGAAACGAAGCGTCTACGACACGTCACAAGCCGCCTTTGCCACATCGGGTTCTGGCCCGGGCACGGTGGTCATCACCGAGGACCCTGCCACGCGAACCTACACCGTCACCGCCTACGACCAGAACGGCAACCCTGTTGCGGGCCAGAGCGTCACCATTCTTCTGGAGTGAGCCCATGAGAACGCGCGGCTTTACCCTCGTGGAACTCATGATCGTCGTGGCCATCCTCGGGATTCTAGCCGCTATCGCAGTGCCCATGTACAAGGGTTATATCACAACCGCACGCAAGTCTGAGGCCAAATCGAACCTGGAAACGATTCGCCTTCTGGAAGAGCAGTATTACGCGGACTACAAGACCTACGTTGCGGGGGCGGACACCGCCACATTGATCGCCAATCTCCCGGGATTCGAGCCCGGGAACCCGGCCGACCTGTACTACGACTACAAGGTCGAGGCCGGCGCCACGGGCGACATCGCCACCTCGTTCAAGGCCACGGCCACCCCCAAGTCCGGCGCGCCGGCCGGCGTCCTCACCATCAACGAAAAAAACGAGAAAACCGGCTGGTAGGATTCAGCATCCCACCGGTCAGGCCGAGCTCCCGCACTCGCACGCGGAATTGCCCCCGGAGGCCTCGACGCTTCCCCGCCAGGCCTGAACGAGCACCGAGAGCATCTCGGTACCCCCGCGCGGC
This sequence comes from Deferrisoma palaeochoriense, assembly GCF_054656955.1. Classification (NCBI taxonomy): domain Bacteria; kingdom Pseudomonadati; phylum Thermodesulfobacteriota; class Deferrisomatia; order Deferrisomatales; family Deferrisomataceae; genus Deferrisoma; species Deferrisoma palaeochoriense. Next base: position 3,239 of record NZ_BAAHXI010000085.1, on the reverse strand, counting down.
GCGAACGTCCCGACACCTTTCCCTAGTGTGTCCGCTTAGGGCCCGTCCCGCTTCACCCTCACATGCCTCTCGACAGGAGGTCCTTCCGGCAGAAACGCCAGCGGCGAGAAGGCGTCCGGGTCCAGCGCGATGGCCAGCCGATCGTAGCGGCACACGAGGGGAACCAGGAGAACGTTCTCCGGCTCGAGCCCCCTCTCCCTCAGCCAGATTTCCGCCCTCTCGGCCCATTCGGGTGCCCGCTCCCGCCAGGCGGTCAGAGTCAGGGGGTATTCCCGGACGATGCCCAGGTTCTGGTCGGTCAGGGGCTCCATGAGGTCGCCCCGCAGGAACACCGGGCGGCCGGTCTGGAGGGCGGCTTTGCGGATGCGTTGGCGTTCGGCCTCGTCGGGGGGCATGCGGATCACGGCGTAGACCGGGGTCCTGTCGGCCTCCTTTAGGAGCTTTTTGGCCTCGTCGCCGGCGAGGGGCAGGAGGTCGGCGCTCGCCGAGTAGAACGCGCCGTCGGCGAACACCACCAGGGCCGTGCGCTGGGCCGCCACGGTCCAAAGCCCCCAGCCGAAGGCGAGGGCCTGGAGGGTGCCGATGACGCCGTAGTCCAAAAGGAGCGCCCGACGGCTTTTCTTGGGGTTGTACACGATGAGGGTCAAGAGCGGCCCCAGCACCAGGTCCACCCCCACGATGAGCCGCAAGCCCTGCCAGCCGCCGTCGGCCACGAAGTAGGGCATGGGGAACCAGTGGCGGATGAAGAGCCACAGGAGCACCGCCATCGCCGTGGCGCTGATCGCAAGGTGGGCGCCGAACGCCCGCAGCTTCGACTTCGCCAGCGGTTTCATCCCGGAAACCCTCCGTGCGGTCTACGGTTCCGTACACCTCCAAGACCAGGATTTCTTATCGGCGCGGAGGCTTCTCAGATAAGGGCTGGCGGCGGGATGGGCAAGGGAGGCCCTAGGGCGGCCCTCTGGCCGCGGGCAACGTTATCGTGGCTCGGAAGCCGCTCCCACGGGGTGGGCCGGAGAGAGCGCTGGAATCATCAAGGATCCCGGCCTCCCTGCGTCCGAGCCTCCCGGCGTCCCAGCAGAAGATTGTCTTCCCCGAGGACAATTTCTCGGCTAATTTTGTCTCGCCGGGCGGCAATTCGGGCTTCGCGCGCCGAGCGCCGGCCGGTCGTTTGGCCGGGACCGATCCCCCTCGCTTCGATGTCGCTCAGGACCCGAGAAGACTGGAGACCCCCGTTGTCCAGCATCCCGAAAAAGTTTCACCCGCTCTTCTTGGACACGGATCCGGCCCGCGTCGATTGGGACGCCCACCGGGACTGGGTGATCCGCCGGTTCCTGGCCGAAGGCGACCACGAAGCGGTGCGGTGGGTCTGGCGCCAACTCGGCGACGAGGGGCTTCGCGCCTGGCTCCGGCGGACGCGGTGCCGGGGGCTTTCGAGACGCCGGATCCGGTTTTGGCAAACCGTGCTGGACCTCCCTGCCGACGAGGTCGAGGAGTGGCTCGCCGACCCGGCCCGGAAGGTGTGGGATGAAAGGGGGTTCGGTAGATGAGGTCGGCTTGTCAGGAAGTCTCCCGCAATTCCCCGCAGCACCTCTTTCCCGCCGGTGAGGCCGCCATGGTTACAGGCAAGGGCCCGCTTGGTTGGCCGGCCCGATTCCGGCGTGGGTCGCGGCTTCCCTCACGCCCCCGGCGGAACGCGTTTACCGCGCGGCACGGGTCAGGACCGGCGAGATAACGCCGGCAGACACACGCCTCGCCACCTCATCCCCGAACGACCCGGATGAAGTCGAAACGGTTTGCCACCTGACGGGCCAGCCGTTTGTCCGCGGTCCAAAACTCCGCCCCACACCGCCGAGCCGCGGCGAGATAGTGGGCATCGCAGGCAGCCGGCAGACTCAGCTCCCGTGCAAGGAGCAGTGCCTCTTGGTGGAGGGCGTGGTCGTCCACGAAGCGAAGCCCCAACTCCGTCAACATATCCAACGCTTGTTGCGTTTCCGTCGCCGTCAGAAAGCCGGCGCGCTCGTACCGATAGAGCGCGTTCGTGACCTCGTAGAAGATGAGCCCGGGGGCGATGACCGTTCGCGCCTCTTCGGCCCACCGGCGCCACAGGGATGCAACGGTCTCGCTCTCTTCCCCTGGAACGACAAGCCGCACAACGAAGCTCGCGTCAACGCAGAGGGGCAAGCTCATCGTCCCGCTCCCTCCTCAGCTCTGCGATGACGTCCTCAGGCGGGGGCAGCAAAACCCCGCCATTTCGTTCCAGGATTCTCTTCCTCAGCGCCTTCGCTCGCTCCAACACCGAAACGGGCTCAGCCTCGGATCGGGCCTTCAAGCGGGCGTAGGATTCCGCAGAAAGCAAGACGACCTCGGCCTTGCCGGCTCGCTCCACAATGACGGTTTCTCCGAGATCCCGCACGTGTCGGATCCACTTTCCGAAGTGGATCCGGGCTTCTGTAGCGCTGATGACCCGTTCCATTTCTCGCCCTCCGTTTGATCGATCCATCGATTAATCCTATACGGCGGCCCACCCGAGCAAGTCAACGACTCCCATCGCACGTCCGAGGGATGCCCCGGTCGCTGGTCGCTATCCCCGGTGGTCGTGCCGGTGGTCCGGGTCGGGGAGGTGGGGGTGGTTGTGGACCAGGGGACCGTGGCGGTGGGGATGGCGGTGGCGTTCGGACTGGTGGAGCCCCAGGCCCAGGGCCATGAGGAGGGCCGCCCCGGCCAGCCGGACCGATAGGGACTCCCCCAGCACGAGGACCGAGGCGGCGGCCCCGAAGAAGGGCGCAAGCGAAAACCAGGCCACGGTGCGCACCGCGCCTAGACGCCGCAAACCGAGAACGAAAAGGACGAGGCTCACCCCGTAGCCCAGCGCCCCCGTGACAAGCGCGGCCGGCCAGGCGACCCCCGCGAGCAGGGGTTCGCCGCGCGTTCCGGCGAGGGCCAGGTTCACCGCCCCGCCCGCGAGCCCCTTCACCCCGGCCACGAGCACCGCGTCGGTTCGCTCGATCCGGGCCGTGAGGTTGTTGTCGAGGCCCCAGGCGAGCGTGGCGGCGAGGATCCAGAGGCTCCCCGGCTCGAGAACCCCCGCCTCCCCCGACCAGGACAGGAGGGCGCCCCCGGCGGCCAGGAACCCCAGCCCCGCCCACGATCTTCGTCCCACCGGCTCCCCGAAGGCCCACCGGGCCAGAAGGGCCGTGAACACCACCTCGAGGTTGAGGAGGAGGGCCCCGCCCGATGCC
>NZ_BAAHXI010000084.1:0-13154 GCF_054656955.1 Deferrisoma palaeochoriense | reverse complement strand
TGCACCGCCCCAGCGCCTCCCCCCCGATCAGCCCACCCGGCCCCAGGCCACCCAACCCCATGATGACCTGCGCCGCGGCCTGGCCCGCCGCCTGCACGAAACTTCCGGCCGCCAAACCCCGAAAGGCCCCCCGCCTCACTCCCCACATCCGAAACGCTTGGAATACCCCGGCGCCCAGCAGACTCGCGGGAAGCACCCACAGGTATCCGGCCACCCTCGGATCCCCCAAACGGGCTGCCAACCACGGCCCGCCCAACCAGACCCCCGCTCCCACGACGAGCGAGCACCCGGCCGTGGCCGCGAGTGCAGTCGAAAGCACCTCGGCGGCCTCGTCGTCATCCTCGGGCAGGTGGATCGCCAAATCCAACCGCAACCCGACAAACACCGAGACCACCGCGACCAATGAGGCATACACGGAGAAGATTCCGAAGGCGTCCGGGGCGTAGAGGCGCGACAAAACGGGCGCCACCGCGAGCGTCAGCGCCTGCGAAGCCGCCGTCCCCCCGGCGAGGGCGGCCACAGCCCCCCTAAAGCCCAAGGTCCTTTTCTTTTCCATTCCCGGCCCGCACGCCCCTCACCGCCCCTTCGTCATCGCCCAAGCCCCCGGCGGAGGGTGGGTCCGTCCATTCCGGCGTCCGCACCTCGCCGAAGCTCCTTCGGCATTCGGCGCCTCCGGAGGCACACCCCCGACCGATCCTTCCCGGTCCAAAGCCCTCACCCGCCGATTCCCCGTCTCGACGCAGACCCCCGCCCTCGCGGCTCCCTTCCCTCTTCTTGTGACCTTCTCCTCGGAGAAGGAGTTGCCCCTCCAAGTCAGGGCCCGTGCCGGGCGTACAAAAAGGTGGGCGACCCTTTTCGGGTCGCCCATCCGTACACTCTCGGCTTGCGCCGGGAAGGGACCGCCGAAGCGGCCCCTTCCCGCTGCCAGACCGATTAGTTCTTCCACCAACCCGCCTGCTCGCCTTCCTCCGGCGTGAGGACGGGGACGTAACGCTTGATGGGGCTCCCGAGCACGTTCATCTGCATGGCCGTGGCCCGGACCTTGGTCGGATGGGCCGCCACCGTGAACCACAGCGCCCCGCGCTCCGACAGACCACCCGGGCCACCCGTGAAGGTATACCCAGCCGCATCCATGGCCGCGCGGATGTCTTCAAACTTGTACATGGTGGTCTGGTTGGCGGGCGCGGACGAGGGCAACTGGAAGCCCGTCACGTTGTTGCCCTGGTCGGTCACGAGATCCACCCACACCTCCGCGTCGGCGCTGCTCGTGTTCGTGACGATGATGAAAGTCTCGTAGTTCGTGGTGTCGAGGTTGACATAGGGCACCAGGAACTGGGCGCCGTTCGGCCGCCAGGTGTGGGAAGCCTCCGGACCGTAGCTCAGCGTCGTGCCCGAACGCGGTTGACCGCTCTTGTTCGAACCGCCGAAGCCGCTCAGGAACACCACGTCGAGCCCGAGTTCGAAGTCGTCGGTCACGATCACCTCGGTACCGTTCACGGTGATGACCACGTCGTCGGTCACGGTGCTGTCGAGATTTGCCTTCACGTCAATCGGCGGGGCAGCGAGAAGATTTACGTCCGCATCATCAGCCGTGGCAGTACCGAACTCCGCGAAAACGCCCGTAATGGCACTCTGGAGCGAACCGCTCACGGAAGCAAACGACATGGTGGCTTCGTCGGCGTGGATACTCGGGGCGATCGCGTCCTCCACGTCCGGATTCACGGTCCAGGTGAACGTGGCGGCGGACGCGGTGAGGTCCGTGTCGTTCGCCGACGTCAGCACGTCGTCGGCAGCGCCCTCCTCCACGAACGTGTACCGCGGCTGGACGGCGGAAAAGATGTCGATGGTGGAGGTGGCCTGGGTCACGGCGAACTGGAACTGGGTCTCCACGTCGAAGAGGGTGTTCGAGGCATCGGCGGCCGTGATCTTCTCGGGCAACCCGGTCACCGACGAGATCCGCCACAGGTCCACCGCCACGTCCACCGTGTCCCCATCTCCCAGACCGGGATCGACCCAGATCTTGGGACTCGCACCGGTCGTCGTCACCAACTGGTACACGAGGCCGGGGCTCGTCGTGAAGCCGCTCGAGAGCACCCGCAGCCGGGCGGTCTCCTTGCGCCCGTCGTTGTCCAGGTCCTCGTAGGTCACCGCCCCGATGTTGATCGGCAGGGTCTCACCCGGAGTACCGTCCCCATCCACGTCGGCGGGGTTCCCATACTCACCCTCCACCAACTGGAGCGCCAGCGTCTGCGTTTCGTCCCAGGTGGCGTTCGTGAGCATGAACCGCAGGTCGTCGCCGGCGGCCAGGCCCGAGTCGTTCTTGTACCGCAAGATGTTGTCGACGTATCCGCTGACCGTCGAGAAGTCGTTCCCCAGACCGGTGTTCCCGTCCAGATCCACCAGATACTCGTCCGTGCCGTTCATGACCTCGGCCGGAAGGGTCATCTCACCGTTGTACGTTGCCGTCGGATCGCCGATCCCGACCCCCGACGCCGCGAGGGCCGGGGCCGACCCCATCGCCACAGCTGCCAGACCAGCCAGCCATACCCATTTTTTCGTCATTCCCGTTTCCTCCTTAGGTTACACTGCGTTGAACCAACTGCCCTCCCGGACCTCCCGGGAAACTGCCAGCATCCCAAACCTCCCTTTTCCCTCGTCCCCGCGTCACCTCCTTTTTGTCTTTGTTTCTGTTCGAAAACACGGACACCACCTAGGCCCCGTCTATGGCAAGGGGCTCTCATACGGAGAGCGCCCCTGGTACCCCACACAAACTTGGCGAAGAACTTTACTCCGCCCCCCCACCAGTGTCAACCCTTCCCTCCCCGGTTTCATTGACGATTGTATCGGCAGCCTCGACCCCACACTTTAGTCCTTATCGGCCGCCCCGTTCTCTACCCCCGCCTCCGACAGGTGCCGGAACGCCTCCAGAAAGTCCCTGCGCGACCTCGCGAGATCGTCGAGCGTCGCCACCACCCGCGGCGTCAGCGCCACCACGAGCTCGGTGTCCTTGGCGCCCCGCGAGTCGGTGCGAAACAGCCAGCCCAGAAACGGCAGGTCCCCCAGGAACGGCACCTTGCTTCGCGACCGGCTCTGGCTGCGGGAGATGAGCCCCCCCAATACCACCGTTTGGCCCGTAAACGCAACCACCTCGGTCTGCATGCTCCGGTTCAGGATAATCGGGGAACTGATGGACGAAAGGTTGTTTGTCTGGGCCTCGCTCACCTCGACCGAGAGTTCCAAGGTGACCGCGCCCTGCTCGTTCACGGTGGGGGTCACGGTGAGGCCCACCCCGGTGGACCGGTACTGCACGGTGCGCACGAGCCCGCTCGACCCCTCGACCACCACGTCGGCGCTCGTGGCCTCCGAGGTCACCACGGGAACCTCGGTGCCCACCCGGATGCCGGCGCTGCGGCCGTCGCGCACGAGGAGCCGGGGGCTCGACAGAATCCGCACCCGGTCCTGGGAGGCCAGGGCGTTGAGGAACAGGCGGAAGTCGCCGGAGTCGGCCACCAGGGAGTACCCGAGCCCCCCCGCCACGAGCCCCAGGTTCCCCAGGGTGCCCACGGTGTGCGACGCCCGGCCGGCCCCGAACTTCAGGTTCCACTCCAGCCCGAGGCTCAGGTTGTCCGACAGGGTAACCTCGGCGATCGTGGCCTCCAGGAGCACCTGGGCCGGCATGCGGTCGAGTTGCTCGAGAACCCTCAGGACCCCCCTGTACTCCTCGTCGGTGGCGTAAAAGATGAGGGCGTTTTGGTTCTCGTCGGCCACCATGCGAAACCCCCCGTCGGCGGAGATTTCGTCCTGCCCCGCCTGCGGCCTTCCGGCCGGCGGCGCGCCGGCCGGCCGTTCCCCCTGGTTCTCCCGGGAGGCCGCGGGCAGGGCCACCCGGCCGCCCTCGATCAGCGCGGAGAGGGAGCCCCCCAGGTCGGTCGCCCGCCGGTTCCTGGGGCGGTAGATGCGGTACTCCCGGGTCTCCCCCACGGGCGCCCGGTCGAGGACCTCGACCCACTCGCGGACGCGCCCGAGCCACTCCCGCTCCGCCGCGAGCACGAGCACGCGCCCGGTCTCCGGAAGCGGGGCCAGAAACACGCCGGCATCCTCGGGGCCCGAGGCCACCGGCACACCTTCCACCCTCAGCACGTCTCGCAGGCGCCCCACCAGGTCGGAAACCCGCAGGAACACCGGGGTCACCAGCGCGGCGTACCGCCCCCGCAGGGCGGGCCGGTCGAGCACCCGCACCACGTCGAGGTAGGCCGCAACCTGCTCCCGCTCCCCCCGGAGCAGGAGGGCGTTCTCGCCCCGCACCACCTCCACCTGCACCCCCTGCACCCGGGGGAGCAGGGGCATCACCCGAACCGCCGACGCGTAGCGCAGCGGCACGACCTGGGCCACCGGACCCGGGCCCGGGGGGAGGTCGTCGGGCCCGCTCCCGATGCCGAACCGGGGGACCCCGCCGCCCGCGCCCTTGGGCGCGATCAACACGACGGGGCCGTTCGCGACCACCTCGATATTGGCCGAGGCCAAAACCCCCACGGCGGCCCGGTAGAGGTCCCGCGGGCTCACGGGTTCCCGGAAATGGAGCGTCACGGGGCTCCGGTTCGAGGCCACCCGGGGGTCGAGAATGTAGTTGAGCGCCAGGAGCTCGCCGAACACGTACTCCACGAACCGGGGCACCGGAAGCCCGTCGGCCGCAACGGTCAGCACCGGCTCGTCGCCCAGGAGCGCCTCGGGCCCCGAAAGCGCCCGCTCCGGCTCGGTGCGGGCCTCGGCCGGGGCCTCCCGCACCGTCTCGAACCGTGGGGCCGGCGAACCTGCCCCCCCCCCGGCCGGGGCCCCGGGGGCCGGGACGCCCTGGGCGTCGTGCACCCGCAAGGCCAACGGAACCTCCTCGTCCCGGGGCCCCATACCCGCGCACCCGGCGAGCAGGCACGCGATCGCCCCCGCGCATCCCAGCACCGTTCCGAGGAACTTCGGTCGGCGGTCGGCGGTCGGCGACCGGCGGTCCACGGGTACGGGCCGCGGCGGTCCGCCGTGCGGCCGGAAGCGGCGCGTTCTTGCGTTTGCGAGCAGGCTGCCCCCTGGGCCAGCGGAGCCTCGATCCGTCATCGTTCCTCCCTGGGAAACACCCTCTCCTCGAACTCCCGCCCGGTCTCGTCGGCGAACCGAACCCCCCACGGGGTGATCTCGACGACGCGGTACGCCCCGACCCGGTCCCCCGGGGCCACCCGGACCCACCCGGACTCCCCCGCCGCCTCCACGACGGCCCCGCGCTCCCCGGCCCGGTCCCAGACACCGCGGACGCGGAGTCGGGGCTGGGCCTGGGGTTGGGGTTCCGACTCCCGGCTGGCACCGGCCCCGGCCGGGCCCGATGCCTCCGCCCGGCCCCGGCTGGGGTTTCCGGTTCCCACGGGCCAGAGGGGGCCGTACTCGGGCCGCGGATCCGGATCGCCCGGCGGGCCCGCTGGGAGTCGGGGGACCGCCACCTCGCGCGGCCCAAGCGGGGGCGGGGGCGAGGCGAGCCGGGTCCACAGGCCGTGGAGATCCCAGGCGCCCGCCAGGATCGCCAGGACCGCCACGAGGAGGAGCGGCCTCACGGCTCCCCCCCGGGGTTCCCCGCCCAGGCCACGATGCCGGCCGAGAACCGCACCACCCCTTCCCCGGCGCCGGGCCGGAGCACCAGGGTTTCCACCCGTCCGCCGGGCCGGGCGCGCTCCGCGTTGGCCAGAAACGCCATGCACCGGGGCAACGCGGCCTGGCCCGACACGGACGCCGACACCCTCCACAGGCCCTCGTGTTCGGCCAGCACCACCTCGACCCGCCCCACCGAGACCCCGGCATCCTCGGCCCACTGCCGCACCGCCCGCTGGAGCCAGATCCTCGCGTCCTCGGGTGAGTCGGCGGACGCGAGCCGACCCCGGAGGTCCCCGTAGGCCGTGCGGGCCGCGGCGAGCGCCTCGTCCACCGCGCCGGCGGCCTCGGCCCAGGCCCGGGCCTTCGCCACCCGCTGCTTGACGGCCTCGACCCGGGCGACCCCCTCCTCGGCCCGGCGCCAGAGGGGCAGGGCCACGAAGCGCAGCACCGCCAGGCCCACCACCGCGGCCATGCCCCACCGGCGCAGGGCACCGTTGGCTCCCGACGGGCTCACGGCGGCGCCCCGTAGAGAAACTTCACCGCGAACCGGTCGAGGCCGGCCCCCTCGTCCCGCACCACGCCCCCTTCGAGCTCGATCCCCGACACCCCCTCGACGCCCCGCAGCACCTCGAGCAGCGCCACGGCGTCGGGGCACACCCCCCGCATCCGCACCACGGTTCCGGCGACCTGGAACTCCCAGAGCTTGGTGCCCTCGGGCAGGACCCCGTCGAGTTCGTTCACGAGCGCCACGACGCTGCGGTCCTGGGCGAACACCGGGCCCAGGGCGGCGATGCGCGCCTCCAGCGCCCCGAGTTCGTCCTTTCTCCGGAGCACCTCGGCCAACCGGGTCTGGGCGGCGCGCTCCTCGGCCTCCCACCGCGCGACGGCCCGGTCCACCACGGCGGCGCGGCCTGCGGCGTACGCCGCGAACGCCAGGGGCACCCCCACCAGGACGACCCGCCCGAGCCGGGGCGCCCCCGCGCGGGCCTCGGGCCGGGGTCCCCGGAGGAACCGGTTCCACCGCCGCACCGGAACCCCCGCCACGGCGCCCGAAAGCCAGCGGAAAAACGCATCGTCCTCGCCCAAGTGGTGGTGGGGGCAGTCCGCCGCCTCCCCGCCCACCATCCGGCGGACCTCGTCCTCGCCGATCTCCCCCCGAAACCCGACGCCGCGCACCCATCCCTGCGCATCTTTGAACACGTAGCGGGTCCGGCCCCCCACGCGCCAACTCACGAGCACCGGGCCCGGCGGGCCGGCCTCCGCGACCACGGCGCTCTCGGGCACGGCAAGCCAGGCCCCCCGGCGCAGGCGTTCGGTCCACCCCGTCCGGAACGCCCAGGCGTTCACGCGGACCCGGTCGGCCTCCCAGCGCTCGCGCCACGCCACCCGCTCCACCGGGAAGGGGCAGTGGGCCCTCACCTCCCAACCCACGGCTCCCGCCAGGTCCCGGCGGGAGGTGGGGGGGAGATCCCCCAACCACTCGCGGCACCACCCTCCCCCGACCACGACGGCCCGGGCGGCCACGGGGGTGGACGGGCGCAGCCCCTTCCGGCCCAGGATGCCCTCGGCATCCCCCACGTACCCCCACCGCAGCAGGCGGCCCGCGGTGAACCGGGGGCTCACCGCCGCCACTCCCAGATCTCGAGGGGCCCCGCCAACCAGGGTTGGGCCGAGACCAGGACCTCGAGCCGCTCCCGCGCATCGCCGACCTCGGCCTCGGACACGACCCGGACCTTCCTCACCGGCTCGTCCCACAGGTCCTCCGGCGCGGACGGGCCGAGCACGCCGGCGACGCGACGGGCGTCGAGGACGCCGCTCGCCCGCAGGTCCGACAGGGCGGCGGCCACGTCGTCGCCGTACAGGACGCCCCAAACCGCCGGATCCATGGCCGCCACCCGGGCCAGGGGCGCCCCCCAGTACACCACGCGCTCCCGCACGTCCTCGTACCGCTGCGGGGACACCCCCAGCACCAGCAGGAGCTCCTCCTTGGTCTGCAGAGGGGCGTTTCGGGGGGTGTACGGGAGCCCCCGGCTCCGATACTCCCAGGCCTCGGCCCCGTTCAAGCGCTTGAGATCGTCGGGGTCCGCCCAATCGGCCACGGTGTCCCTCGCCCGAAACCCGCTTCGATCCGTGTCATCCCCGCCGGCATCCAGGAGGGCCGCCACGACGGTGGGTTGCAGGGCCACCGACGGAACCGCGTCCAGGGACCAGATCCGCACCCGGGCTTCCCCCCTCCAGTCCTTCGGCGTCCCGTCGGACGGCCAATCCCCCACCGCCTCGGAGTCGGACCGGAACAGCCCGCCGGCCCGGGGGGCGGTGGCCACGGCGAACACCGCCGCGCTGACGCCGGAGTAGGCCCCGAGCATGGCCCGCGCCTTGTCGAGCGCCGCCCCGGCGGCCCACACCCTCGCCCTCGCGGCCGCGAGCGCGAGCAGCACCGCCGCCGCGGTGGCCGCCACGATGCCCAGCACGAGCGGCAGGGCCGTCCCCCGCGTGCCCCGGGCCGCTCCCTCACTCGCCACAGAAGAACTCCCGCTTCCGGTAGTTCGAGCCCCGCACGGGCACGGTCCACTCCCATTCGCCGGCCTCGCCCCGCACCCGGATCCGGATACGTTCCGGAAGCCGCAGGTACCGGGCTCCGTCCCAGTCCCTTCCCTCGCCGCGAACCGCCTCGAACCGCACGTCGTCGCCGGTGAACACCTCGCGGGTCGAGCGGATCCCCTCGTAGGAGAACTCGACCCCCCGGATCCCCTCGAACACGGGCACCTCGTACGCCGGTTCCGGCCGGTCGCCGGCCGAACGGAGAAACCACCGTTCCATGGGGCGCTCCCCGTACACGAGACTCCCCCTCCGCGCATCGTACCAGAGACGTGCCCAGGCGGGCACGCCGGGCGCCGAGACCGCGTTCAGGGTGACGAAGGTGAATCCCGTCCCATCGCCCTCGAAGTAGGGCACGCAAGGCCTCGTCTCGGGGCCCCCCGCGGGGGCGACGTAATAGTCGAAAACCCCCTCCAGCGCCTCGGCGACGAGCCAACGCACCCGCACCCGGTCGAGGGAGGGGGCGTCGCCGCCCCGGCTCAGAAACCCGACCACCTGCTGCAACCCCGCGGTGGCGAGCCACAGCACCGAGGCGAGGATCGCGAGGGAGACCAAGACCTCCGGAATCGTGAAGCCGGCCTCGCGGCCCCGCCCCGTCACCGGGGGTGCCAGACGCATTCGTCGTACCGGAACGCGCGGCCGCGCCCCGGGCCCGCCGCGACCGTCAGGGTGACCCTCACGAGTTCCAGCACGTGGCCGCCTACCCTCCGCCCCCCCTCGAACTCGTCGGACTCCGCGAGGAGGTTCGGCGCCGCGGCCACGGGTTCCGTGCTCCATTCATAGGTCATTTCGCGGATCGCCCCGGTCCCTTGCCGTTCCCCCTTCTCCAGGCGCTCCCGAACCGCCCAAACGATGGGCTGGATCGTCTCCGCCACGGCCAAGGCCTCCCGCGCCCGGGTCCTCGCCTTCGCGGCGACGCGCAGGGCGGTGACCGAAGCGAGCGCCACCAGGGAGACGATGGTGAGAGCGGTCACCGCCTCGATGAGGCTCACCCCCTGCTCCGACTTACGGGGCCGACCGGTTCCCGTGCGCATCGTAGGTCGTTCCGTCGAGGACACGCCCGCCCTTGGCGAACAGGTGGAGATCCCAACCCCCGTCCGAGGCCTGCACCCGCAGGGCCTCCCCGTCCGCCAAGACTCGGCACGGCGTTTCCCGGACGAACGCCGCGAACGAGGCGGTCGGGCCCGCCCAACTCCCGGCCAGGCGTTCGAGTCGGCGATCCACGGCCCGGTGCACCCGTACGGCCTGGGGTCCCACCAAGGCGGCGGTAAACGCCACGAGAGCCAAGACGATCAGCAGTTCCACCAACGAGAACCCGCCGGGGGCGGAGACCCGATCAAAACGCCACATCGGTCATTCCGAGGATTCCCGAGACCAGCGCCACCGCCACCCCCCCGACGATCAACCCGACCACCGTGATGAGAACGGGTTCGATCAACCCCGTGGCCTTCACGAGAGAGTCCTCGAGTTGCTGCTGGGTCTCTTCGGCGATCCGTGCAAAGGTTTCGGCCAGACGGCCCGCCTCCTCCCCGACCTCCACCACCCCCTCCCACGCCGGATCGAGGAGTCGGACGGCCACCAGGCCCCGGGACAGCCGCTCCCCCCGCGCCACGCCCTGACGCACGGTGGCTGCCGCCGCGCGCATGCGCGCCGTGGGCAGCAACTCGCCCACGACCCGCAGCGCCTCATCCACCCGGAGCCCGGCCCCGAGGAGAAGCGAAAGAGAACTCGCCACCCGAAACGCGGTGGCCGTGGAGACCACCCTTCCGAGCCGGGGGAGGCGCGCCACGAGTTCGAGCCCCCCCTCCCGGACCCTTTTGTTCCGGAGGGCCCTGCCGATCGCGAAGGCCGCCGCCCCCGCGGCCGCCGCCATCGCCCAGCCGTAGCGGCGCAGGAACCCTTCGGCGGCCAGGAGCCACGAGAGCCCTCCCCCCGCCTCCCCCGGTGCGAGGGCGGCGAACCGGGGAACGACGTACAGGGTCAGAAACCCCACGGTGGCCACCGACACCGCGCACACCGCCAGCGGGTACACGAGCGCTTGGCCCACCCTCTGCCGCAGCCGCCGTCGGAGGGTGAGCTCCTCCTCCAGCTTACGCAAGGCCGGCCCCAGCCGCCCCGACGCCTCGCCCACCGAAACCGCCGCCAGGACCGCCGCGTCGAAGGCCTCCGGATGGGCCGACAGCGCCTCGGCGATCCCGGCCCCCCCGCGGACCCGATGCGCCACATCCTCGGCCACGGGTCCCATCGCCCCGCGCCCCAAGCTGGTGGCCACCGCCTCGAGGGCCCGGTCGGGCCGTACGCCCGACTCCACGAGCACCCGCAACCGGGACACGAACTCCAGGGTGTCCTGCGTCCCCACCCGGGCAGACCGCCGGCCGGCCCGTTTGGCGCCCTGCCGGCCCCGGTCCGCGTCGAGACTCACCACCCGCAGACCCCGGCCGCGAAGCAGCCGTGCGGCTTCGGCCTCGTCGGGCGCCTCGATCCGCCCCTCGCGCACGGCCCCCTCGGCCGTGTACGCGCGGTACACAAACTCACCCACGGTCGATCACGTCTCCCAACACCCGGGCCAACTCCGCGGCGGAGGTGCGGCCCTCGAGGACCCGTGCGACGCCCTCCCGGGCCAGGGTGGGCAACCCCCGCCCGACCATCCAACGCCGCACGCCGTCCGCAAAGCCGGGCCCCTTCTCCATGGACCGGAGTTCCTCCCCGTACGGAAGGTACTCCCCGATCGCAAACCGCCCCGCGTACCCCGTGCCCCCGCACCGCTCGCAGCCGGCCGGCACCCGGACACCGGCGGGGTCGAGGCCCAGTTCCGCCGCCCACCGGTCGAGGGGGAGGCCCGCCCAGCCCTTGGGGTCGTTCCCGCAGGGAACGGCGCAGTCGCACAACCGCCGAAGGAGACGCTGGGCCAGAACCGAGAGCAGGGCCGCGTCCACCATGTAGGATTCCGCGCCCAGATCCACGAGGCGCACGTACGCCGAGGCCGCGTCGGTCGTGTGCACCGTGCTCAACACCAGGTGACCGGTCACCGCCGCCTGGAGCACGGTGCGTGCGGTGGTCCGGTCACGGATCTCCCCGACCAAAATGACGTCGGGGTCCTGCCGCAACACGCTTCTCACCACGTCGCCGAAATCGTACCCCAGGTCGGGGCGCACCTGGACCTGGGTGACCCCGTCCATCTGGTACTCGACCGGATCTTCGATCGTCACCACCTTCACCTGCTCTTTCGGCACCTCTCGCAGCAGGGCGTACAAGGTGGTGGATTTCCCGCTCCCCGTCGGCCCGGTCACCAAGACGAGCCCCCCGGTCTGCGCGACGTCCCGACGAAGCGAGTCGCACAGATCTCCCCGAAACCCCAGGGCGTCGAGCCGGAGCATCGCGTCGTCCCGCCCGAGGAGTCGCAGGACCACGGTCTCGCCGTGGACGGACGGCAGGGTCGACACGCGGATGTCCACCGACCTGCCCCCGAGCATCGTCGCGATCTTGCCGTCCTGCGGGATCCGGCGCTCGGCGATGTCCATCCCGGCGAGCACCTTGATTCGGGAGGTTACCGGAAGCTGCATCGACTTGGGCAGATACTCCAGGGTCCGCAGCACGCCGTCCACCCGGAACCGAACCCTCACCACCTCCCGTGACGGCTCGAGGTGGATGTCCGAAGCCCGTTCCTGCACCGCCCTGGAGATGAGGCTGTTCACCGCGCGGACGATCGGGGCCTCCGACGCCAACTCCCGGAGCCGCTCCACCTCGTCTTCGTTCCACTCGCCGGGGCGAAGGTCGTGCGCCTTGCCCTCCCCCAGCACCTCGGCCAGCGCCTGCGCGGCGTCGTCGAACCCTCCGCGCGTACACACCCAGATCCGGAACGATCCCACCCCCTCCGAGAGGTGCTCGTACACCTCCAGCACCAGCGGATCGTAGGTCAGGACGACGGCATCACCCTCTGGGCTCCGGCCGACCCACAGGTAACCGTTTTCCTTCAAGAAGGAGACATTGACCGACTCGGGGGGCGGCTCCAGGGAGACCTCCTCTAGGGCGGACGGATCGAACTGGTCCACAAACCTCAGCCCCAACTGCTCGGCCAGAAGCTCGGCCAGTTGGTCCTCGGTCAGCAGGCCCATGTTGACGAGGATGGATCCGATCCTGCCGCCGTATCGCTCCTGGTACGACAGGGCCTTCGCGACATCGGCCTCCGAGATCCCGCACCTGTCGACGCAGAGTTCACCGAAACGGGGCACTACCTCACTCCCAACTGCCGATGTCCGCGGCGTTGCCCTCCCCGCCCGGCTGCCCGTCCGCACCGAGCGAGATGATGTCGTAGTCCCCATGGTCTCCCGGCACTTTGTACAGGTAGGGGTTTCCCCATGGATCCTTCGGGATCTCTTTCGGAAGATAAGGCCCGTCCCACCCGGGCTCGGTCGAATGCCGCAACTCCTCGAGGGACCGCGGATAGCGTCCCACGTCCAGCCGAAACGTGTCGCAAGCGGTTGCGAGCATCTCGATCTGGGCCTTCGCCGTTTTCACCTTGGACGATTCGAGCTTGGAAAACAGGCGGGGGCTCACTAGCGAAGCCAACAGACCGATGATGGCCACGACGATCAAGATCTCAATCAGGGTAAAGCCCCGGAAACGGAGCGTTTCTCCCTCCTCTGCGTTCGAGGCCGATCGCCCGGGGAACGGGAAATCCCTTCTCCCCGTTCTCACGCCGGCTCCGGTATTCTCCATGGCCCTATCCTCTTTTCCGCCCGGCGCACCTGGGGCACGGGCCGGTCTCCCAACGATTCGCAACACCACTCCCTCCCAAACCTCCTCTCCGTTCTCGCTCGTTCTTCTTACTTCACCCCGGCCGCCCCATCAACTGCTCCGCCCGGACGGCGTCCTTGATGCGCTTCACGTGGCCGCGGCCGAGGCCCTTGACCTCGCAGCCGAGT
>NZ_BAAHXI010000083.1:0-14209 GCF_054656955.1 Deferrisoma palaeochoriense | reverse complement strand
TTAAGCTGCTCCCGGAAATCCTTTCGGTCGGTGTCCGCGATCTCCATGCGCAGTTCCGAGAGCACGTATTCGAGCACCTCTTTGAGAACGGCCGCCTCGGATTGCGTCAGTTCGAGCTGTACCATGGGCCTTCTCCTTTCCCCAGGTGCCCGTCCGCGTTACCACCGCAACGTTGGGTTTGTGCGGGTGTCCTGATCGTTGGGCCCTTCTGCCGCCTGGATGGTCAGGGGGCACCCGGGCGCGTGTTCCTCGTACCGCGATTCGTACCCGCAATCGACGCACCGCGAGGCAACGTGGGCCCCACACTCCTCGCAGCGAATCCTTTCCAGCCCGTATGCATGATTGCACATCTTCGTCCTCCTCTCAGGGGTAGGTGTGAACTTTACCCTCAATGAATAGCCACCTGGCACTTGGAGGGGAAGGGCACGAGCGGGGAAGTACCGGTTTGGTTATGCGGAATATCCGTTCGTTCCGGATAGTTTCAGAATACCGGACGGGTTGAGTTTGCAATTTTGGCTGATCGGATAATACGCGGTACCCATCGGATACAAGTGAAGCCCTCCCATTGATTTCACTGAGCCGTGTTCTTAAGCTACGTGCCCAACCAACGGGGGACTGTTAATCCACGTGAGGAGGAGTGACGCCATGAGCCTGACCTGCTACACCTGTGGAAGCACCGCGCCGACCATCGTTGAGACGAGGCCCGAGGCCTTGGATCGTTGTGAGGCCTTGGGCCGGCAGTATTTCGGGTTGCCCCAGGAAGCTGCGTTGTGCGCCACCTGCGCGCAAGACGTGATCTCGGTGGGGCGTACGCTGTGGGAAGAGGAGATCGCCTCCTTCTGCCCGGCCTGCCGGAAGGAGACCGGCCTCGAGCAGGGTTGGATGGCTGGTGTTGGGGAAACCGGAACCTACCGCGTAAGCCGGGGCGCCCGCGCATAACGCATCAGGTGGTTTCCCTTTCCGGCGGGCCTGAGTGCCCGCTTTTTTTCTTTGTAAGGCCTACAAGACGGCTATTCCAGGGTTTCAAACCGGAGGCCGTGGGAGTCCAGGACCGCAAGGTCGAACGGGCCTCCCACGGCCTCATCGCGTTGGGCGATGCGCCGAAGAGCCACGGCCACGAGTTCCTCCACCGCCCCGGGGGCCGGCTCTCCTGCGAGTTCTTGGGCCAGGCGCGCCTCGAGGCCCAACCGGCGAGGGGCGGTGACCACGTTCCCCACGGGAAGGGGCGCGTGGGGGCAGTCGTGGGCCTCCGACGCGTAGAAGGCGATCCGAAACGCCCCCGCGCTGTCTTTGCCGCCCAGGAGCAGGTAGGACCGTTGGTGCGCCTCGGGGTGGGCCGCGAACCACCGGGCCCCCTGCTGGACGAACGCTTCGTATTCCCGGCAGAATACCTTGAGGATGTAGGGCTCGATCTCGTCCAGGAAGGGTGCGGCCCGTCCATGGAAGGCCCGGGCGATGCGCCGGGTGAGACCGATCCCCACGGCGGCCCCCGCGGTGGCGGCCGCGGCCCAGTGTCCCAGGGGGTAGAGTTTGCGAACGCTTCGGGTCTGTTCTCCCTCGTCTGTTCCCACCGTCACCCTGCGATCCGCCGCGAGAACCACCCCGCCCGTCCATGCGCACCCCACCAGTTGGGACATCCCGTGCCTCCGATCCTACGCCTCACGCCGGCTCCGGTGGGCGTGACGCCTCCTGCCTTTGGTATTGGAAGCTTCGTAGGCCGCAGGCCGCGGCCTGTTCGCAAGAACAAGGAGTTCTCGCGTTCGCCCGCTCACTTGGCCGCCCCCTGGACCGGGGGGGCGGAGACTGCCGACCGCGGGCCGACGACGGAAGGTACCTGGACGTGCCCAGTGTATCGGAGCGCCCCGGCCCGGCAAGCCCGAGGTCGGGAAGCCGGGCGGGCCGACCGCGCAGAGACGAAGAAACGGCGGGCCCCGGGGGCCCGCCGTTTCCGCTTCGGGATCACCGTGGTTGAGGAAGCCTATTCCACCTTCTGGTGGTACCGTTCCTCGTAGTACTTCTTGATCTCCTCGACCCGCTTGGGGTCGAACCCCTTCACGAACCACTCGTGCCGGAGGTCGGAGGTGATGTACTCGGCCAGGATCTTCTCGTAGAGCTCCGGCTTGCCGGCCCGCTCGCAGGCCTCCTTCGCCTCGGGCAGGAGCTCGGTGTAGAAGTGCTTGGCCATGTCGTAGATGCCGTGCCACCAGGCGTAGTCCGGCCCCGACATGGCCGCCCCGTGGCGGGCCCGCCGGCCCTCGTGGTGCCACAGCTCCCACCAGATCCAGTCGATCTTGTCATCGAAGTCCTGGGCCGTCAGCACCCCCTCCTCGATGAGCCGGGCGCGGATCGCCCTGGCGGTCTTGGCAAACTTCTCGTTGTAGAGCTCCACGAAGGCGTCAAGCTGGCCGTAGAACCCCTCCACAAAGTCCCCGCCGTGGCAGGCCGAGCACACGTCCTTCATGGCCGCGAGCTTTTTCTCCCAATCCTTGGTTCGGCTCGAGATCGGGGCGCGCAGATTCCAGCTCAACCGCGCCCCGACGTCGTGGGTCACGCTCTGGTTGGGGGTGGCGCTCATGTGGCAGGTGGCGCAGGTGGGCGCGTCGTAATAGTCCTGTCCGGCCACCCATTTGGGCCGGGTCAGGTTAAGCTGATCGGCGAAAGCGGCGTAAAGGATGCCGTGTTTCGACTCCTCGTAGACCTCCTTTTGGGGGTGGTCCGGCCCCAGATGGCATTTGCCGCACACTTCGGGCCGCCGGGCCTGGGCCTTGCTGAACCGGTGCCGGGTGTGACACGCGCTACAGGTACCCTTGGAGCCGTCGGGGTTGACCCGGCCGATGCCGGTGTTGGGCCAGGTGGCTGGGTCGAGTTTACCTCCGTCCTTTACCCGCACGACCGAGCCGTGGCATTGCCGGCAGCCCACGGCTACGGCCGGTTCCCCGCCCACGGTCTGGCCGAGGAGGCCGTCCTTGGAGTTCAAAATGTTCCCGGCCTGGGCGTGGTGGCTGGCCTCCTGCTCGGCCGCCTCCTTCTCGTGGCACCGCCCGCAGTCGCGGGGGCTCACGATGATGGAGATCGTCCACCCGTTGTGTTCCATGGCGTCGGCGTCGCCGGCGTCGGCCTTGTGGCACTCGTAGCACCCGACCCCCGCGTTCCAGTGGGCACTGGAGGCCCATTGGGTCACAAGACCCGGCATCTGGTCGGTGTGGCACTCCAAGCACTCACGGGTCTCCGACGACAGGTCTGCCGCCCACGCGGGGAGCGCAAGCGCTAAGAGGGCGAACCAGAGAACGACGGCGGATCGTGGCTTCATTGCGCACCTCCTGGGATGAGAGAGAAAGTGAGGGCTTTCACACGGGCACGCTACCCGGAGGTCACATCCCCGTTCCATGACTTAGGTCAAGGAATCTGATTACCACGATCCGCCGCGGGGGCAAGGTGGGGTCACGAAAATTCTGTCAGGAGGCAGGCGCCTACCCGATGCCGGAAGGGCGGGCCGGGCCGGCAAGGTGGAGAGAACCAATCAACGTCTGCGCGGGCGTCCCCTTACGGATCTGGGACGGGGTGGTAGGGGCAGTTGTTCCGGGATCATTCCTCGTCCACGAGGTCGGGGTAAAGCCTGCGCAAACACTCCGGGCACAGGCCGTGGCTGAAAAAGGCGTGTGAGTGCTCCTGGATGAAGGCCTCGATCGCCTCCCAGGACTCGTCGTCCCGGCGGATCTTTTTGCAGGCCGCGCAGATGGGCACGAGGCCCCGGAGCCGATGCAGGACGGTCACGTCCTGGAGGAGGAGCACCACCAACCGGCTGCCCTCGTGCTCCAGAGGGGCGGCGGTGAGAAGCACGATGCGCTCCTCCTCGGCCCCCTGGGCCGTGCGCACCCGAACCCGGAACTCCTCCTGCTCCACGGTCTCCCCCTCGAGGGCCCGCCGACCGGTGCGGCGCAGGAGGCACTGCCCACAGTCCACCGAGTGGCCGCACCCGGCGTCGCTGGCGAGGGCGTTCACGCAGTGGAATGCGTCGCCGGGGCTCTGGCCCACGACCTCGACCGGGGGACCGCCGAACACCCGTTCGGCCCGGCCGTTGATGGCACGGATGGTGAAGTCGGGGTCGAGCACGACGAGCGCCACGGGAAGCGCCGTGAGCACCCGGGGGGCGAGCTGTTCGAGGGACACGGTATTGTCGGACATGGGGGTTCTCCGAAAAGGGTGCAAGCTTCCGATCGACCCGCGCCGGTCGTCCCTTGAGGCGGGGGAGGGCCCGATTTCCCCCCGGGGGGCACGGTTGACTCCCCCAGGGGCGGGACGGCTCCGCGTAACGCACCGGAACTCAACGGGGATTCCGCGTGGCACCCCCCTTGCATTTCGGGCCGGGCGAGGAGGAACCGAGATGATCCGAGCCCTCTACACCGCCACCAGCGGGATGCTCGTCGAAAGCCGCCGGCTCGATCTGGCGGCCCGGAATCTCTACTACGCCCAGGTGCCGGGGTACAAGGCGGCCGGGGAACTCCGGGCGGCCCAGCGGCCCACGGAGGGGCCGCTCCCCCTGGACGTGCAGACCGACTACCAGGGGGAGTTCGTGAACCCCGCGCCGGGGCCGGTGCGGCCCACGGGGCGCAGCTGGGACCTGGCCCTTTCCGGGGACGGGTTCTTCGTGCTCCAGGGGCCGAACGGACCCCTGTACACCCGGGACGGCCGGTTCTTTCGCGCCCCGGACGGCACGGTGCGAAACGGGCCCGGCTACGCGCTCTTGGGCGAGGCCGGGCCGATCGTGGTGCCCGCGGACACCGAGGTCCGGGTGGACGAAGGGGGGTGGGTGTGGGCCGGGGGAAAGCAGGTGGACCGGCTGCGGCTCGAGAACTTCCCGGGGTACCGGGGCCTGCTGCGGCTGGGAGGAAACCTGTTCGCGGCGACGGGCGCCCTGCAGCCCGCGCCGGCGAACCCCCAGGTGCTCCAGGGGGCCCTCGAACAGGCCAACGTCCAGCAGGTGGAGCAGATGACCCGCATGATCGAGGCTGTGCGGGGATTCGAGGCCTACCAGAAGGTGGTGCAGACCGTGATGGAGGACGTCACCGGCGAGGCCGCGCGCCGCATCGGCCGGGTGGCGTGAGCCGATAGGGAACCCGACAGGGAGGTGAACCCATGATCCGAGCCCTTTGGACCGCCGCGGCGGGCATGAACTGCCAGCAGATCAACGTGGACGTGATCGCGAACAACCTCGCGAACGTGAACACCACCGGGTTCAAGCGAAGCCGGGTAGACTTCCAGGACCTCCTCTACCAGACCCTCCTCACCCCGGGCACGGTGTCGAGCGCCGGCTCCGAGTACCCGGTGGGCATGGAGGTGGGCCTCGGGGCCCGGGTGGTGACCACCGAGAAGCTCTTCAGCCAGGGCGACTTCCGGGAGACCGGGAACCCCTTGGATCTGCTGATCGAGGGGGACGGGTTTTTCCAGGTGACCCTGCCCAACGGGGGCACCGGGTATACCCGCTCCGGCTCGTTCAAGCTCGACTCCCAGGGCCGGCTCGTCACCAGCGAGGGCTGGGTGGTGTTCCCCGAGGTCACGATCCCGCCGAACGCGGTGGAGATCACGGTGGGAAGCGACGGGTCGGTGTCGATCCTGAACGGGGACACCGGCCAGGTGGAAGACCTGGGGGTCACGATCGAGTTGGCCCGGTTCTCCAATCCGGGGGGCCTCAAGTCCATCGGCCACTCGGTGTACGTGGCCACCCCGGCCTCGGGCGACGCCATCACGGGCACCCCGGGGACCCTGGGCCTTGGGAGCCTCAACCAGGGGTTCCTGGAGATGAGCAACGTGAGCGTGGTGGAGGAGATGGTGAACCTGATCGCCGGCCAGCGGGCCTACGAGGTGAGCTCCAAGGCGATCCAGGCCGCCGACGAGATGCTCCAGATGTCCAACAACGTGAAGAGGTAAACCCGATGCGCGCCCTCGCCCTCGCGGTTCTCCTGCTCGTCGCCCTTCCCGTCACGGCGGCCGTGCGGCTCCCGGCCCGGGTCCAGGTGGACGCCGAGCAGCTCACCCTGGCCGATCTCGCGCCCGGCGCCCCGGCCGAGTGGGCCGCGGTGCGGCTCGGGCCGGCCCCCCGGCCCGGGCAGCGCCGCACCCTCGAGGCCGCCTGGGTGCGCCAGCGAGCCGCCACCGTGGGGGCCGAGCTGGAGCTTCCAGAGACGATCGTGGTGGAGCGGCCGGGCCGGCGGGTGGAGCGGGCCGAGCTGGTGGAGGCCGTGCTCGGGGCGGTCCGGGCCCGGGTGGGGCAGGACGAGGACGTGCGGATCCTTTCGGTGGGCCTGCCGGGTCCGGTGCCCCGGGGGCGGCTGGAGCTCCGGCCCCGGCTTCCCCACGGCGCCTTGCCGTCGCCCGCCACCGTGCCCGTGGAGGTCTGGGTGGAGGGCCGGCGGGAGGACACGGCCTGGGTGCGGGTGGAGGTGTTCCGGGGCCGGCCGGCCGTGGTGCTCCGGCGCGACGTGGCCCGGGGCGAGGTGCTCACGGCCGACGACCTGGAGGTCCGGGTCGCGCCCGCAGGGGCCGGAGGCCTCACGGGCTTGGAGGAGGCGCTGGGCAAGCGGCTGCGCCGGAGCCTCCGGGCCGGCGCCGTCGTCTCGCCCCGGGACCTCGAGGTGGTCCCGGTGGTGGGCCGGGGCGACCTGGTGCGGGTGGTGGCCCGGGTGGGCGGGGTGACGGCGAGCACCCTCGGGAAGGCCCTGGGAAGCGCCGGAGTCGGCGAGACCGTGCAGGTGGAGAATCTGTCGAGCGGCCGCACCGTCGCGGGCGTGGTGCGGGACGGCGGGCTGGTGGAGGTCGTGGCGGGCCTCCGGGAGGCGGTGCGATGAGACGGCGAACCGGGTTTCTGGCCGTGGCCCTCTTGGCCCTCGGGGCGTGCTCGCGACCCCACCTGCAGGAGCCGCCGTGGCCCGCGCCCACCCCGCTCAACCGACCGGCGCCGGCGGCCCGGGGCCCCCAGCAGCCCACGAGCCTCTGGAGCGAGGACGCGGCCCTCACCCGGCTCTACCGGGACCACCGGGCGTTCGCCGTGGGCGACCTGGTGACCGTGATCGTGGTGGAGACGGCCGAGGCGAGCCGCGAGGCCTCCACCGACGTGAGCCGGCAGACCGATGTCTCCGCCGGGGTGTCGAGCTTCCTCGGCATGCCCCAGCACTACGGCCTTCCGGATCTCTACAAGTCCGGCGGGTTCCGGCCCTCGGTGGGCGCCTCCACCGAGAACAGCTTCCAGGGCAGCGGGGCCACGAAGCAGAAGGATGTGCTGCGGATGCGGGTCACCGCCCGGGTGGTGGACGTGCTCGAGGACGGGAACCTGGTGATCGAGGGCCGGCGGCAGGTGGAGGTCAACCGGGACACCCAGTACCTGTTCGTGCGGGGCATCGTGCGGCCCAAGGACATCTCGGCCGACAACACGGTGAGCTCCATCGCGCTCGCGGACGCCCAGATCCTCTACGGCGGCGACGGGCTCATCGCGAGCCAGCAAAAGCCCGGCTGGATGTACCGGGTGCTCGACGCCGTGTGGCCGTTCTGAGGGGAGACGAACGATGAACCGGATTCTCGCGGGATTCCTGGCGCTCCTCGTGGCGCTTCCGGCGGCCGCGGCCGTGCGGGTCAAGGACATCGCCCGGGTGGACGGGGTGCGCAAAAACCAGCTCATCGGCTACGGGCTGGTGGTGGGTCTGAACGGCACGGGCGACAAGTCCGGGGTGGCCTTCACCACCCAGTCCACGGCGAACCTCCTGGAGCGGCTCGGCGTGGCCGTGACCCCCGACGACATCAAGCTTAAGAACGTGGCCGCCGTGATCGTGACCGCGGAGCTTCCGCCCTTCGCCCGGGCCGGCCAGCGGATCGACGTGACCGTCTCCTCGGTGGGGGACGCCTCGAGCCTCCAGGGCGGCACGCTTCTGCTCACGCCGCTGCGGGCCCCCAACGGCGACGTGTACGCCGTGGCCCAGGGGCCCCTGTCCATCGGCGGGTTCGGGGCCGGCGCGGCCGGGGGCGGGGTGCAGCAGAACCACCCCACCGTGGGCCGGATCCCAGGCGGGGCGCTGCTGGAGCGGGACGCGCCCCTGCCGGACCTGGGGCGGGGCTACGTGGACCTCGTGCTCCGGGAGCCCGATTTCACCACGGCCGCCCGGTTGGCCGGGGCCGTGGGCACGGCCTTCGGGCCGGGCACGGCCCAGGCCCTGGACGCGGGCCGGGTGCGGGTGGTGGTGCCCGAGGGGGAGGCGGCCGACCCGGTGGGGTTCCTGGCGCGGCTCGAGGCCGTGACCGTGGAGCCCGACGCCGTGGCCCGGGTGGTGGTGGACGAGCGCACCGGCACCGTGGTGCTCGGCCAGGACGTGCGGGTGCGGCCGGTGGCCCTGAGCCACGGGAACCTGACGGTCCAGATCACCCCGTACCTCGAGGTCAGCCAGCCCGAGGCCCTCTCCGCCGGCCAGACCGTGGCCCGGGAGCGGGCCCAGGTCACGGTGACCGAGGAGGAGGCCAAGGTGCTGCTCCTGGAACCCGGTGAGACCCTGGCGAGCCTCGTACAGGCCCTGAACGCCCTGGGCGTGAGCCCCCGGGACCTGGTGGCGATCTTCCAGGCCCTCAAGGCGGCCGGGGCGCTCCAGGCCGAGCTGGAGATCCTGTGATGGCGGACGCTGTGGTGAGCCTGGGTGCGGCGGTGGCGGGCGTGCGCAACGCGCCCCTGCCCAAGGATCTCGAGGGCGCGTGCCGGGCCCTGGAAAAGGAGTTCGCGCTCCTGGTGTTCCGCACCATGCGCAAGGCCATGGTGCCCCCCGGCCGCGGGCCCGACGGGTTTGCCAAGGAGACGGCCTACGGGCTCCTCGACGACCAGTGGGCCGAGCTCGTGAGCCAGGGGGAGGGTCTGGGACTGTGGCGGTCGATGATGGAACAGCTCGAACGGGTAAAGGAAACCGGCGCCGGGGCCGAAGAGAAGGGCAGGGAGGCCGAGGGCCGCACGGAGGCGGACCCCGGCCGCGTCGCCGGCCCGAGGCCCGGCCCAGCCGGGGGGTACGCGCCGCCGGCGCGGCGCCCCGCGGCGAGGCTGGACGATGCCGCCTGAGCCCGTTTTGCGAGAGGAACGCGATGAAGATCCGCGATCGGTACACACGGGGGATCGGAACCGCCGGGCAGCCCCTCCCCGCCCGGCGAAGGGAGCCCGACGCGGCCGCGGCCGTGAGCGCGGACCCGGCCGACCGGGTCCAGATCTCCGGCCGGGGCCTGGAGATCCGGCGGGCCCGGAGCCTGGCGCTCGCGGCCCCCGACATCCGCCAGGAGCTCGTCGACGAGATTCTGGGCCAGATCGAGCGGGGCGAGTACCAGGTGGCCGGCGCCGACGTGCTGCCCCGGATGATCCGGGAGCACTGGTTCCTGGCCACGGGGAGCCTGCCGTGAGCGCGTGGGCCGAGCGGACGCGGGCCGATCTCCGGGCCGCCCTCGAGCGGGAGGCCCGGGCCGCCCGGGCCCTGGCCGCGGCGCTCGAGGGCGCGCGATCGGCTGTGGCGGACCCCCGCCGCCTGGACGAAGCCTTGGCGGGCGCCCGGGACGCGGTGCAGGCGTTGCACCGGGCGTCGGCCCTGCGGGAGGCCGCGGCCGGGCGGTGGGCCCGGGCCGGAGGGGCGGCGGACGATCCCGCGCTTCGGCGCGGCTGGAAGGAACGCACCGAGGCCCTGGAGGCGGCCCGGGCGAAGGCGGCGGCCCTGGGGATCGCGGCGCGGTTCGGAAAGACGGTGACGGAGCACCTGGTGCGCCAGGCCAACGGGGCGGGCTACGGCCCCGGGGCGGCCCCCCCCCACACCCGGGCCGTGTGCCAGGCCTGAGCCACCCCAGACCATCGGCGGACACCATGGCGAACATCTTCTACGGACTCAACATCGGCCGCTCCTCGATGCTGGCCCACCAGACGGCGCTGGACGTCACGGGCCACAACCTGGCCAACGTGAACACCGAGGGGTACGCGCGCCAACGGGTCCAGATGACGCCCGGGATCCCCACGATCACGTCCCAGGGGAGCATCGGCTCGGGGGTGGACGCCGAGAACGTGCAGCGGATCCAGGTGTCGTACCTGGAGCGGCAGATCGCTCGGGTCACGGTGGGCCGGGGCCACGACGAGGTGCTGGCCCGGGGGCTCGACGAGGTGCAGTCGGCCCTGGGGGAGCCCTCCGAGTCCGGCCTCAACGGCGCCCTCACCGAGCTGTGGAACAGCTTCGACGCCCTGGCCGCCCGGCCCCAGGACCTGGCCCTCCGGGCCCAGGTGCTCGACCGGGCCCGGAACCTGGCCACCGTGTACAACCAGAAGGTCGGGGCGCTCACCGAGCTCGAGGACCGGTTCGACGAGGCGGCCTCCGAGGCCCTGGCCGACCTGAACACGGCCCTCCAGGAGCTCCGCGACCTCAACGCCGCCGTGGCCAAGGCCGAGGCGGGCGGGTTCACCGCCAACGACCTTCGGGACCAGCGCGATCTCCTGGTGCGGGAGATCAGCCGGAAGATCGGGGTCGAGGTGGAATCGGACGGGTCGTACCTCAACGTGCGGGTCGCGGGGGGCGGGCCGTACCTGGTGCACCGCACGGGTGTGTTCGAGCTGGAGGCCGACCGGGACGCCGACGGCCGGATCGCCTCGTTCCACGTGGGATCGGCCCCGGTGGTGCCCGAGGGCGGGGAGATCGGGGGGTACCTGGAGCTCCGGGACGAGGTGGTCCCCGGGCTCCGGGAGGACCTCTCCACCTGGATGGCCACGGTGGTGGACCGGGTCAACGGGCTGCACCGGGCGGGCACCGACCGGGACGGGAACCCCGGCCGGAACCTGTTCGCCTGGTCGGGCGACACCACCCGGGCCGTGGTGGCACCCTCGGCCGGCATGAGCAAGGCCGAGGCGGGTGCGGGCCTGGAGCCGGGCACCCACGCCCTCGCGGTGACGGTGCCCACCGACCCGGCGGTCCTGTTCTCCCCGGCCGACCGGGGCACAGGCGGCGCCGACGCGGGGATCGCGCTTTCGGCTACGGCCGGCACGTACAGCGGCCAGGCCGCCATCGGGCTCGACTACCATGTGCGGGTCACCGACGTGGAGGGCACCACGGTGTCGCTCGCCCTCTACCGGGGGGACGACCGGGTGGGGGAGGTCCTGCAGGTGGACGCCGGCGCAGGCGGGACCGCCTCGTGGAGCGCCGACGGAGTGACCTTCGAGGCCGCGGTGGCCGCCGGCACCTACGCAGCGGGGGAGCGAAGCGACGGGCTTCTGACCACGGGAACCGTGAGCCTGGACGGGGGGCCGGCCCAACCGCTCGACCTCGCCTCGGACGCCTCGGTCAGCCTGACCGGGGGGGTGGACATGGGGTTTCTGCCCGGGGGCACGGCCGAGATCTTCTTTAGCGGCGAACCCTTCGCCGGCGGCACGGTGACCGTGTACGCCCCGGACGCCGTGTTGGAGCTCGACCCGGTGGTGGCCACCGACACCGACCGGATCGCGGCCGGCCGGGGCAGCGCGGCGGGCGACGGCGAAACCGCCCGGCGCATCGCGGACCTGGCGGCCCAGACCGTGTTCGAAGGGGTGGGGGAGACCCCGGCCGGGTACCTGGGCCGGATCGTCCAGGACCTGGGCTCCCGGGCCCGGGACGCCCGGGTGTTCGACGAGGCGGGCCAGGCCGTGTTGACCCAGCTCGAGGCCCAGCGGGAGGCGGTGTCGGGCGTGAACCTGGACGAGGAGATGGTCCAGCTCCTCCAGTACCAGCGGGGGTTCGAGGCGGCGGCCCGGTTCGTGAACGTGGTCGACGGCCTGATCGACACCCTGATCAACCGGGTCGGGCTGGCCGGCCGGTAGGAGGGATGACCCATGCGGGTAACCCACAAGAGCCTCCAGCAGTCCTGGGCCCAGGACCTCCAGCGCCGGCTGGGGAACCTGGACCGGCTGAACCGGCAGATCTCGTCGGGCGAGCGGATCACGAAGCCGGCCGACGACCCCGCCGCGGCGAGCCGGCTCGTGCGGCTCCAGGAGGTGGTGGCCCGGAACACCCAGTACCTCAAGAACATCGACGAGGCCCTCACGGTGCACCGGGCCACCGA
Source organism: Deferrisoma palaeochoriense (assembly GCF_054656955.1). Lineage (NCBI taxonomy): Bacteria > Pseudomonadati > Thermodesulfobacteriota > Deferrisomatia > Deferrisomatales > Deferrisomataceae > Deferrisoma > Deferrisoma palaeochoriense. The sequence goes on along the minus strand of NZ_BAAHXI010000083.1, from coordinate 2,128 downwards.
GTCGGCCCTGGGCCAGGTGTACGATCACCTGGTGCGGGCGAAATCCATCGCGGTCGAGGGCGCCAACACCGCCAGCGCCCCGCTCTCGGGGAGTTACGCCGCGCTGGCCGACGAGATCGCCGGCATCCGGGAGGGGCTCGTGCAGATCGCCCAGGGCCGGCACGAGGACAAATACCTCTTCAACGGCACGGCCGGCGAGGTGGCGCCCTTCGCCGAGGATCTGCGCTACCAGGGGAACAGCGAGCGGCTCCGGGTGAACATGGGCAACGGCCAGACCGTGGCCGTGAACCTGCCGGGGGATCTGGCGTTCCGCGAGACCGAGGCCCGTAGCGCCGGGGAGCTGGACTTCCCCCTGGACCTCACCGCCTCGCCCGTGACGTTCACGGTCTCGGACGGCACGAGCGACGTCGCGGTCACCCTGGACGGCACCTACGGTTCGGCCGAGGAACTCGCGGCCGCGGTGGACCAGGCGTTCCGGGACCACGAGGCGGCCACCGGCGTCACCGTGAACCTGGAGGCCCGGGCCAACGAGGACGGCACCTGGTCCGTCCGGATCGCCGACACCGAGGCGGGGGGCGAGATCACGGTGTCCGGGGCGGAGTCCCTGGGCATCTCGGCCGGCACCCGCAACGTGTTCGGGCTCCTCTCCGACCTGGAGGCCGCCCTGCGCACCGAAGACCCCGCCGCGGTTTCGGGGTTCCTCGGCCGGCTCGACCGGGGACTCCACGACGTGGTGACCCAGCGGGGGCTCGTGGGCGCCCGGAGCCGGAACCTGGAGCTCGCGAAGAACCGGCTCGAGGCCTTCAACGCTTCGGTGGAAGAGCTGGAGGCCGGCGTGGAGGGGGTGGACCTCGCCGAGGCGGTGATGCGGCTCACCAACGAGGAGCAGGCGTACCAGACGGCGCTCGCCGCGGGCGCCCGGCTCTTCAACATCTCGATCCTGGACTTTCTGACCTAAACCGTGCCCCCGCACGAGGAGGACTGCGCCGTGGAAATCTTGACCCATGCCTTCGGGCCCGTGGAGATCGACGAGACCCAGGTGATCACCCTGACCCGGCCCATGCTCGGGTTCCCCGAGCACCTGCGGTTCGTGGTGCTCCATCCGGATCCGGAGCTCCCGTTCCAGTGGTTCCAGTCGGTGGAGAGCCCGGACGTGTGCTTTCTGATCACGGACCCCCGGCCGTTCTTCCCGGACTACCGGGTGGAGGCCAAGGAGAGCGATCTCGCCGACCTGGAGATCACGAGTCCCGACCAGGCCGCCGTGGGGGTCATCGTGAACCTGTCCGAAGGCATCGAGGGGGCCACGGCGAACCTCATGGCCCCGATCGTGTTCAACACCGAAAAGAAGCGGGCCCGCCAGGTGGTCTTGGAGGGCTCGGGCATGCCGCTGCGCGCGCCCCTGTTCCCCCCGGAGAAGAAGGCCTGCGAGGCGGGGGGGTAGGCACGGGCGCCGGCTGCCGCCCGGCCCGGCCTAACCGCCCGCCTGCCGTTCCCCCGGGATCGGGAGGCGGGCGGTTCTGCGTTTCGGGGTCTGGTCAGGGGAACCCCGTTCCGGGTATAGGAGACAGTTCCGGGGCTCCGGTCCGGATGCCCGGACCTGGGGGGAGGGGGCCCGCAGGGGTCGCGCGGCACGGGGCCAGACGAAGGGGCGCAGCGGTTTCATGGTTCTGGTGGATGGACACAACCTGATCGGCCGGGGCCTGCGGCTGCCCCTGGACCGGGAGGCCGAGGGCCGGCGGCGGGTGGTGGAGCGCCTGGGGGCCTGGGCCTCGGGCCGGCGGGAACCGGTGGTGGTCGTGTTCGACGGCGATCGGGCCGGGGGGGCGAAGGCCCGGCGGGTGGGCGCCCTCTCGGTGGTCTACAGCCCGGCGGGCCGCACGGCCGACGAGGAGATCCTCCGGCGCCTGGGGCGGGGGAACCCCCGGGCCGCCACCGTGGTGACCTCGGACCGGCGCCTGGCCGACCGGGCCCGGGCCCTGGGGGCCCGGGTGGAGCCGGCCGAGGGGTTCTGGGCCCGCGTTTGGCCGGCGCCGGGAAAGGGGGAGGAGGCCGAGAAGCCCGACCCCGGCGAGGCCGAGGTGGAGGAGTGGCTCCGGGTGTTCCGGGAACGGAAGTATTAATAGCTTCA